>NZ_KQ968519.1:0-16777 GCF_001578585.1 Sutterella sp. KLE1602 | reverse complement strand
TCACCATTCCAAGAACCCCGGTTTCGAAAGAGACTGGGGTTTTTGCTTTTCTGCGCCTGCTTGTCTTCTGTCCTGCGACATCGGTGACTGTGGCTCAGGAACGGCTTGCTGGCGCTGTCTGCAGGGTGCTCATGGACATCTTCGGCGCGGGCGCAACGTTCTGGGTGCTCGTCCGGGACCGTCATCTGAGGCTCTTCAGAGCGCAACTGCGTGCGACCGCAGGGTTTCGTGCGTACCAAGGATGAAAAGAAGGGCGGTCTTCTTTCGGAAGACCGCCCCGTCTGGAAGCTTTGCGTCAGGATGCTTAGCGCGTGCCCTGAAGGAGTTCGACCTGTTCGCCGAGCTGATGGCTCAGGAGCGCCTTGGCTTCATCCTCCCTGCCATCCTTGATGGCCGTGAGCAGAAGGCGTTCGTTCTTCGCGATGTCGAGGAAGAACTGGGGATCGTTCTGCGGGAGGTTCTCGGTCGTCTTCTCGAAGTACGTTACGAGTGCGGCGGAGAAGACTTGAAGCACGCGGTTGCCACAGGCTTCAAGAAGGAGAAGGTGGAACTCGCGGTCCCAGCGGTCAGCTTCGGCGGAATTGCCGGCGTTTGCTTCGATGCGGCTGATCGCGTCCTCAAGGCGGCCGAGCAGGGCGGGCGTCATGCGGCGGATTGCGAGCGGGATGATGTTCACCTCAATGAGCTGACGGGCCTCGATGAACTCGCGGATGTCGAAGTTCGCGATGTCCATCTGAACCTGAATCTGGGCGGAGAGGTTCTTGGGACCGAGCGCATTGACGGTCATGCCACGCTTGGGCGCACGGTCGACGACGCCCATCTGGGAGAGAACGCTCAGTGCCTTGCGCACCTTGTAGCGCGTCACGTTGAAGCGGGTGGCCAGTTCGGTCTCCGTATCAATGCGTTCGCCGGCCTTGGCCTGGCGAAGAATGTGGTGATGAATGTCGCGAAAGAGCGCCTCTTCATCCATGGAAAGCTGATCCTGTTTCGACACAATGACTCCCGGGAGATCCGAAACGTGAAAATTCTGATAATTTTAGAGGTTTTTTGAGGGTTTGCAAATTCGGGCGCACAATCCTGCCGCCGGTCGCAGGTTCCGGTTCGTCCCGAGCCTGCTGAAAACTTTCTGTTCTGCGTCAGAGGCCCTTGGCGGCCTTCACGGCCTCCTCGCGGATTTCGTAGAGCTTCGCCAGAGCCTCTCTCGGCGTCAGACTGTCGACGTCAAGGCCCGCAACCGCCTCCGCAAACTCGCGAAGCGCGGGATCGGGCTCGGCAGGGGCTTCGAGAACGGCGGCGGACGAGGTCTGCCCCTCGAAGAAGAGGCCGTCGCCGAAGAGGTCGGCTTGAGGCGAGTCGATGGCGGCCTCGCGGTTCTCGAGCTTCGTGAGCATGGCGCGCGCACGGCGAACGACGGGTGCGGGCACGCCCGCGAGCTGGGCCACCGCAATGCCGTAGCTGCGGCTCGCAGGACCTTCCTCGATCTCATGCAGGAAGACGATCTTCGAGCGGGTCTGAGCGGCGGAGACATGCACGTTGGCGGCCTCCTTGAGGTTGACGGCAAGCTGCGTGAGCTCGAAGTAGTGGGTCGCGAAGAGCGTGAGCGAGCGAGTCGTCTCGACGAGTTCCTGAGCGATCGCGCCTGCAAGCGACAGGCCGTCGAACGTGGCCGTGCCTCGGCCGATTTCGTCCATCAGCACGAGCGAGCGGTCGGTTGCCTGATGAAGGATCGCGGCAGCCTCCGTCATTTCGACCATGAAGGTCGAGCGGCCGCGGGCAAGATCGTCGGATGCGCCGATGCGGGTGTGAATGCGGTCGACGGGACCGATCGTGACCGATTCTGCAGGCACGAACGAGCCCGCCCACGCCAGAAGCGTGATGAGCGCCACGGCGCGCATGTAGGTCGACTTGCCGCCCATGTTGGGGCCCGTGATGATGAGGCAGCGGCGGCCGTCTCCGAGGCGGCAGTCGCTCGGAACGTAGGACTCGATCGTCGTCTCGACGACGGGGTGGCGGCCCTTGATGATCTCGATGCCGGGACGGGCGGTAAGCGTCGGGCGAACCCAGTGGTGCTCGACCGCGTGGCGCGCGAGCGTGCCCACGACGTCGAGTTGGGCGAGCGCGCGAGCGGCGGCCATCAGAGCAGGCACGTGGCCGGCGAGCGAGGCGACGAGGCCGTCATAGAGCTCCTTCTCAAGCGCGGCGGAGCGCTCCTTCGAGGAGAGTGCCTGATCCTCGTAGTTCTTGAGCTCGGGCGTGATGAAGCGCTCGGTGTTCTTGAGCGTCTGTCGGCGGTGGTATTCGACGGGGACGGACGCGGCCTGTCCCTTGGAGACCTCGATGTAGAAGCCGTGGACGCGGTTGTACTCGACGCGAAGGCTCGTGAGCCCCGTCTTTTCGCGCTCGCGCTTTTCAAGGTCGAGGAGGAACTGGCCCGTGTTGTCGCGCATCTGGCGCAGGAGTCCTAGCTCCTCGTTGAAATCGGAGCGGATGACGTCGCCCTCGCGCAGAAGCGTGGCGGGCTCGGGAAGGAGCGCGGCCTCGAGATTCGAGAAGATTTCGGCGGGCAGGGAAAGCGTCTTCGCCGTCATGCCGAACCAGGTCTCCTCGCGGGAGGCGATTTCGGCATTGAGCTCGCCCACGAGCGGAAGCGCGTCGCGAAGCGCCGCCAGTTCCTTCGGACGCACCGTTCCAAGTGCGATGCGGCTTGCGATGCGCTCGATGTCGGGTAGCCCCTGAAGCCTCGTCTCGACGAAGCTCGAGAAGTCCTGATTCTCGGCGAGCGCCTCGAGGGCGTCGTGGCGGCCGCGGGCCTCGTCGGCCTTTGTAAGCGGCAGGTTGAGCCAGCGGCGAAGCTCGCGGCTGCCCATCGACGTGCCGCAGCGGTCGAGCACGGAGAAGAGCGTGGGGCCCCGGCCTTCGCTTCGGATCGTGTCCGAGATCTCAAGGTTGCGTCGACTTGCGGGGTCGATGATGATGTATTCGGATTCGTCCGTGAGCTTCAGCGGGCTGATGAACGGAATCATGTCGACCTGAGTCTCGGCCGTATAGTCGAGAAGCGCGTTGGCGGCTGCGAGCACGCCCGTCTTGCCTGTCACGCCCCAGGCGTCAAGGTTGTCGAGGCCGAACGTCTTCTTGAGAGCTTCTTCGCCGTGCTCGGCATCGAAGTGCCAGGCGGGCATCGGCGTCACGGTGAGCTCGGGGTGCGTCTCCCTCATGGCATCGCGGAGCTTTTCGGAGACGAGGACCTCGGAGGGCGAAATGCGCGCCACTTCGGAGTCAAACTGCTCGTCCGTCACCTCGGTCGCGAAGAAGTCGCCGTTCGAGAGCGTGAGCCAGGCAAAGCCCCAGACGGCGTTCTTGCCTGCGGGTCGGGAGACGGAGAGAAGCACCGCGTCGTCCTTTTCAGGAAGAAGCGAGGTGTCCGTAAGGGTGCCCGGCGTGATGATGCGAGAGATGCGGCGCTCCATCAGGCCCTTGCCCGGCGTGCCGAGCTGCTCGGCGATCACGACGGACTCGCCGAGTCTCACGAGGCGGGCGACGTACTGGTCGAGCGAGACCATCGGAATGCCGGCCATCGGAATCGGATCGCCGTTCTTGAGCTTTCCGCGCTTCGTGAGCGTGATGCCGATCAGGCGGTTGGCCTTGGCGGCGTCGTCGAAGAACGTCTCGTAGAAGTCACCCATGCGAAACAGGACGAGCGTCTCGGGGTACCGGCGCTTCACCTCGATGAACTGACGCATCGCAGGCGTGAAGTCGTTGAGGTCAAGGTCTTCGTCGTGAATGAAAGTCTCGGTCATGGGATCTTCAGGGAAAGGCGGGCGCGGATGCGGGCTCCGGTGATGAAAAAGGGCCGGACGACGAATCGGTCCGGCCCGTCAGACTGCTGGTGCAGTCGAGGTATTAGGCCTTCTGGGCTTCGCCGGCGGCGGGCAGCTTGCCCACGAGCGGCAGGAGCTGGGCGAAGATGCGCGGCGTGCCGGCGCAGACGCGGCCCTGTTCAAGCCAGTCTTCGCCGCCCGAAAGGTCGGTGATGAGGCCGCCCGCTTCGAGAACCATCAGGCCGCCGGCGGCGATGTCCCACTTGCTGAGGCCGGATTCCCAGAAGCCGTCGTAGCGGCCGGCGGCAACCCAGGCGAGGTCAAGCGCGGCGGAGCCCGGACGGCGGATGCCGGCGGTGCGTTCGGCAACGCGCATGAAGCTCATCATGTAGCCCTTGAAGTCGTCCGAGCGGCGGAACGGGAAGCCCGTGCCGATGACGGCGCGGTTCATGTCCTTGCGGTCGGATACGCGGATGCGGCGGTTGTCGAGGAAGGCGCCTTCGCCCTTGGCGGCCGTGAAGAGCTCGTTTTTCGCCACGTCGTAGATCACGCCGGCGACCACTTCGCCGCGGTAGGCGAGGGCGATCGAGACGGCGTACTGCGGAATGCCGTGCATGAAGTTGAGCGTGCCGTCGATCGGATCAACGATCCAGAGGTAGTCGCTCTTGGCGGCGCCGATGCGGCCGGCTTCTTCCGTCAGAATGGCGTGATCGGGGTAGGCGTGCTGCAGGCAGTCGACGATGGCGGCTTCGGCGGCGCGGTCGGCGGCGGTCACGAAATCGTTGACGGACTTGTTTTCAACTTCGAGGGTGTCGAGGCTCGTGGCGGCGCGGGTGATTTCCGAGGCGGCGCGGCGGGCGGCCTTGACGGCGACGGCGATATAAGGCGATTTCATACGATGAGAAACAGTGTGGGATGTAAAACGTTGCGGCGCACGACCGGGGAGCAGAGGGCTCGACCCTTGTCGGCGCAAACAATCATTTTAGCCGATCAAAGGGACAGCTGAGCAAAAAAGTGGGCTTGAATTGAGGCCTTCGGCGAGGTGCGCCTTCCGCCGTCTCCCTCTGCCGCACGGGCGCCGCGGCCGAATTTAGGTAGAATGAGCGAATTCCCTTCGGCGGACGCTCCCTGCGGTCCGCCCTCCTATTCTGCGCCACCTCTTCATCTTGTGCCGCAGCCGCTTTCGGATACATCGACATGGACATTCCCCAGCTCGCCTCCCGCGTGCGCTTCGTGCTCTGCGAGCCTGCACATCCCGGCAACATCGGCTCCGCCGCCCGCGCCATCAAGACGATGGGCTTTCGAGACCTTCGCGTCGTCGCACCCCGCGAGCCGGGCTACCGCACTCATGAAGAGGCGGTCGCCTATGCGACGAGCTCCGTCGACGTGCTCGAGGCTTCCCGCATGCACGACACGCTCGCCGAAGCGCTTGAGGGCGTGACCTTCGCCTGGGCGCTCACGGGCTACGACCGAGAGTTCGGTCCTCCGATGAGCCCCCTGCGCCCCGCCGCCGAGCGTTCCGTCGCCTGGCTCGACGAAATGGAGGGCGACATCGCCTTCGTCTTCGGCACCGAGCGAAGCGGCATGACGAACGAGGAGGTCATGCTCTGTCAGGGCTGCGCCGCCATCGCCGCCGATCCGGCGAGTCCGAGCCTCAACCTCGCTCAGGCCGTCCAGATCACGGCCTACGAGATGCACATGGCGCTCATGGCCGCCGAAGGGCATGAGGGAGAGCTCTATGACTGGCAGTCCCGCTTCGAGCACGAGCAGCCTGCAAGCGTTGAGGCCGTCGAGGGATTCTTCCGCCACTGGGAGGAGGCCATGACCGCCTGCGGCGTGCACGATCCCGCCAATCCCAAGTTCCTGATGCCGATCACGCGAAGGCTCTTCGGACGCAGCGGCCTCACGCAAACCGAGATTGATCTCCTGCGCGGCATCTGTGCGGCGATCATCCGTCCCAAGCGCGAGCGCAAGGGCTCGAAGACGGGTGCCTGAGAGGATCCGTCCTGCGAGCCCCCTCGCTTTCTGCCACAATAGAATCTTCGGCCCGCGCGGCGGGCCTCACCTACAGAGATACATCCATGCTTCAGTACGCACGTGAACTCATCGCGACCATCATGCAGAAGGACCCCGCGGCTCATTCCCGCTGGGAGGTCGTCCTCGCCTATCCGGGCTTTCACGCCGTGATGATCCATCGTCTGTCGCACTGGTGCTGGACACAGGATTGGAAGACGGTTGCGCGTGTCGTCTCGCACGCGGGCCGCTTTCTGACCGGCATTGAAATCCACCCCGGCGCCAGAATCGGCCGTCGCGTCTTCATCGACCATGGCATGGGCGTCGTCATCGGTGAAACGGCCGAGGTGGGCGACGATTGCACGCTCTATCACGGCGTGACGCTCGGAGGTACGAGCCTCGCCGAAGGCACGAAGCGCCATCCCACTCTCGAACCCAACGTCATCGTCGGCGCTGGAGCCAAGGTGCTCGGTGCCTTCACCGTGGGCGAGGGCGCCCGCATCGGTTCCAATGCCGTCGTCATCAAGCCCGTCGCCGCCGGCGCAACCATCGTGGGCGTGCCCGGCCGCCAGGCGGGCGAGAACAAGCCCGACGAAGCGAAGCGCTTCGAGGCCTACGCCGTTGAAAAGAGCGACGACCCGTACTCCGTCGCCATCAAGGAGCTCGTGCGCGTGACGCACGAGCAGAACGCCGTCATCGAGAAGCTGAGCGAGCAGATCCGCGAGCTCGGCGGCAAGGGCGTCGAGGACATCCCGAAGGTGAACGTGGGGAACATCGGCGTCTCCACGCGCCGTGCCCGTCACCATAGGCAGAAGAAAAAGGCTGTCGAGACGCCGCAGGATCCTCAGTCCTGACGTTGCAAAGGCGCCTTTCGCTGCAGGGGAGAAGGTTCTCGGAGCCTCCTCCCCTTTTTTTCGTCCGCCTTTTCGTATCCTTTTCTCTTCGCCTGCGGGACAGTGGGTTCGAGGAAGGTGTCGTAAATAAATGTTTGGAGGTTGTTGCCAAACGCAAAGTCCGATGCAGTGTCAAAAAGGGGAGCCGTGACGCGGTGTGTCACCGACATAATGAGGCATCGGGCGAAGGCTGCGGTGAGCGGATGTCCCTTCCAGACGCCGGTCTTCCGACGTCCTCTTGCCGGAATCGTCGTCCGTCCGACCGGAGCCATGCTCCGGCCCCTCAACGCCCGGCTTCGTGCCGGACTCACCGGATACGCGACATGCAAAGGCTCACTCATCTCTACGAGCGATCGGTCTTTGGCGGCGCGGAGCTTACCAGAAACGACTCCGCCGTCCTCAAGGCACTGGCCATCCTCCTCATCGCCGCGCACAACTTCTTCCATCAGGTCAAGCCCTTCCCTGGCGAAAACGAGATGGCCTTTGGAGAGGCGACCTTCCGAAACACGGTCGAGCAGATTGCCGCCAATCCCCTTGACGCCTTCCACCCGCTCGTCTCCTTCTTCGGGCACTACGGCGTGCACGTCTTCATCCTTCTTTCCGGCTACGGCCTCATGAAGAAGGCGCTCGGCATCGCCTCGAGGCAGGGCGGTATTTCGACGGCCGATCTCTTCCGCATGGCGGGCAACCAGATTGCCAAGATCGTGCTTCTCACGGTCGTGGGCGTCTCTGTCCTCATCCTCTACAAGCTGATGGCCTACGGCGGCCTGCCCGACGCGGAGTTCTTCAGGAAGTACCTCGTCTTCCTCACCTTCACCGAAAATCTCCGCCCCGGCGATTTCGGCTATTTCGTGACCGTCTGGTGGTTCATGGCGCTCATCGTGCAGTGTTATCTGCTCTTCCCGTTCGTCTACAGGCTTGCCACGGGTAGCGCCTGGGGCGCTGCGGGCGTCGCGCTCCTTTCGATGACGGGCGCCTACGCCTTCTATCAGCCGCTTCTGGATGCGGGTGTCCTCGTCTATGCAACGCCTTTGGGCCAGCTGCCGCTCTTCCTTCTCGGCGCATGGCTTGCCGCAGGCCGCCGCATTCCCGCGACCGTCGTCTTCGGGCTTGCCGCCGTGCTGCCGCTCACTTTCGTCGATCCCGAGTTCTTCCACCTGAGCTTCCTCTCGGTCGTGACGGTTGCCTTCCTTCTTTATGGCATCTTCCGGGAGAAGCTCTCGGCCTCGAGGTTTCTCGTCTGGACGGGCGGCCTCTCGATGTTCATCTACATCGTTCACGGCGATCTGCGATGGCTCATCATTCCGATCGTCAACGAGACGCAGAACGTCTGGTTCGCCTATGTTGCCTTCTTCGGCTTCATGACGGAAGTCTTCCTCTTCGCGCTCCTCGCACGTTGGATTTCGGAAAAGACGCGCCTCTTCCGTCTTGTGCCCTTCAGAATGAAGGGTGGAAGTCAGACTCAGGAAGCGCCCTCCGCACTTCCTGTCCGTCCCGCCTTGCAGGGAGATTGAGTCTCTCCTCAGGCAGCAAAGGCAAAGCCGCCCGGCAGCGTGTGACTGCGGGCGGCTTTTTCATGGCGCGAGTGCTTCTTCTTTTATTTCGGCGGTGCCACTGCCTCAACGAGCTTCGCTTCGACCTCAAGGAGCGTCTCGTCGTCGGAGAGCACGGGGCCGTCGATGAGGAAGACGTCTTCGGCTCTCTCGCCGAGCGTGGCGATGCGGGCCGTCTGCAGGTTGATGCGGTATTGGGCCAGCACTTCGGAGATGCTGTAGAGCAGGCCCGGCCTGTCCGTGCAGATGATGTTGAGGATCCAGGCCCGGCCGCTTTCGTCGGGCAGCGTCGTCACGACCGTGCGGGTCGGGAAGTGGCGGGAGCGTCTGGAGAGCTTGCCCTTCGGGGCGGGCGGAAGAGGGCCGTCGCCCGTGAGGAGCTTCATCATCTCCCGGGTGATCTTTCTGGAGAGCGCCTCCTCGTCCTCCCGCTCGTAGCGGTCGGTGACGAGGAAGGTGTCCAGCGCCCAGCCGTGGCGGGTCGTGTGCACGCGCGCATCGACGACCGAAAGGCTGCACTTGCCGATCGCCGCTACGGCTCTCAGGAAGAGGTCCTTGCGGTCGGGGAGGTAGAGAAGGATTAGGATGCCGCCCATGCGCTCGCTTCTTCTGACTTCGACGACGGGTTCTGTCGTGTGCATGCGCTCGGCGAGCGATGCAGTGTGCCAGGCGATTTCCTCGGGCGTGTGGCGCATGAAGTAGACGACGTTGAGCTCGCGCCAGAAGGCCTCTCGGACCTGATCAGGAACCGTGTCGCCGAGAATTATGAGCGCTCGGGTCTTGCGTTCGGCCTGCGTGTGTTCGGTCGAAACGGCCGTGTCCTCGCCCTGCAGCATGGCGAGGGTCGAGTGATAGAGCGTTTCGAGAAGCTGGGCCTTCCAGGGCGACCAGACCTTGGGGCTCGTCGCACGGATGTCGGCGACGGTGAGAAGGTAAAGGGCGTCGAGTCGCGTCTTGGTCTTGACGACGTCCGCGAATCTGCGCACGACCTCGGGGTCGGAGATGTCGCGCTTCTGGGCCGTAAGGCTCATCGTGAGGTGCTCCCTCACGAGGAAGGCGATGAAGTCTGTCGTTGAATCGTCGAGCCCGAAGGCGCGGCAGAAGGCCGTGACCTTTTCGGCGCCGATGATCTCATGGTGGCCGCCGAGTCCCTTTCCGATGTCATGGTAGAGGCCTGCGAGCGCCAGACGCCAGTTGTCGGGAATCTCGCCCATGATCTGGGAGCAGAGAGGATACTCGTGCCCGAATTCACTGCGCGCGAAGCGGCGGATGTTGCGCACTGTCCTGAGCGTGTGCTGGTCGACCGTGAAGATGTGGTAGAGGTCGTGCTGCATCTGTCCCACGATGTGCCTGAAGGGCGGCAGGAAGCGTCCGAGCACGCCCCACGTGTTCATGAGCTTGAGCGAGTGGTAGGTTCCCTTGGGCATCCTGAGGATGTCGAGGAAGGTCGCCTGATTGATCAGATCGTGCCGGAAGGCGTCGTCGATCGTCGGGGCGGCGTGCCAGAGTGCGCGCAGCAGGCGCGTTGAGAGGCGAGTGAGCTCGGGATGCGAATGGTAGACGTAGAAGAGCCTCAGCATCGCGTTGGGATCGGTCCTGAAGACGTCGTCTCCGGCGATGTCCATCTCGTCTCCGCGAGCGACGAACGCGGCCTCGAGCCTGACGGCGGGCACGTTGTCGTAGCTGCCGAACAGACGGTCGGCGATTGCCTGAAGCTGAATGACCGACATCTGCACGACGGCCTTGGCATTGAGGTAGTAGCGCTTCATCAAAGCCTCGGAGGGCCTCAGCTGTGCCGTGGCGCTGTAGCCGAGTGCGCTCGCAAGCGCCTCCTGCACGTCGAAGAGCAGACGGTTTTCCGGACGGTGTGTGAGCAGATGCAGCGTGATGCGAAGCGACTCGAGATGGTGTTCGCAGGCGACGAGCGTATGCATCTCGCGCTCGGTGATGAGGCCTGCGGAGGCCATGTCGGAGACGGACTGTGCAATGCCTGCGGCCTGGGCGCACCAGAGAAAGACCTGCAGGTCGCGAAGGCCTCCGGGGCTCTCCTTGATGTTGGGCTCGAGCGAATAGGGCGTGTCCTCGAACTTCTGATGGCGTCGGGCAAGTTCAAGCATCTTGTCGCGGAAGAAGCGCCTGGGGTCAAGCGTCTGCGCGAAGTGCATTCTCGCCTGGGCGTAGAGTCTGCCGTTGCCCCAGAGGCAGCGGCTTTCGAGATACGTGGTCGCTATTGAGACGTCCTCGGCGGCCTCGGAGAGAAATTCAGAGGTACTGCGCACCGATGCGCCGACCGTGAGACCGAGCTCCCAGAGTCTGGTCGTGAAGGTGGCGAGGGCCGTCTGACAGGACTCGTCCTCCTTGACGGACTCGTCCGTGAGGACGAGAAGGTCGATGTCGGAATAGGGATAGAGCTCGCCGCGGCCGTAGCCGCCCACGGCCGCCACCGCAATGCGGTCGGCGGGCAGGCCGCTCTCGGCGAGCATGGCGAGAACCGCCGTGTCGAGCACGCTCGTGTGGGCTCTTAGATAGGCCTCGCTGTCGTGCTTGGCCTCCCATTCGCGAGCGAGCCGCTCGCGTTCGCGGTCGAAGACCTCGCGGATGGTGGGGGCGGGTGCGCCTGCGGCGTCAGGTTCGGGAGCGGTCATCGGATGGACTCCTGGACGGATGTGCTTGAGGGTGCTCGGAGCCGAGTCCCGGGGCGGGCGACCAGCCCGTGGAACGGGAGATCAGCACGGCGGGGAGCCTCGTGAGCATGATGATGAAGAGCTTGGCGCTCATGCCTGCGATGCGGAGCGTGTCGCGCACGGGCTGGTAGTGGGAGACGCCGTCGGCGGGCGGTCTGGGATCGACGGGAAGCTCGCGCAGGCGAAGTCCCATCCACATGAGGCGCACGAGTGACTCGAATTCGAATTCGGCGCGTCTGCCGAGTCCGATGCAGGCGGAGAGCTGCGAGACGGCGGCGAGCGGGTAGACGCGCAGGCGGCACATGACGTCCTTGGGCGCAAGACTGAGTGCGGCCAGACATGCACCTGCGTCGGCCATGCGGCGTGCGAGACGTGCGCGGGCGGGATAGGCGCTCGACGTGCGGGCATAGCCGCAGACGAGGTCGTTGGAATGCTTGCGGGAGAGTTCGAGAAAGCTGCCGACGGCGGCGGGATCATGCCTGCCGCCTGCGTCGAAGACGAGCGCGTGCGTGAAGCCCGCCTGCCTTGCGGCCTTGAAGCCCGTGAGGATGGAGGCGCCCCTGCCGCCCGTCGACTGACGGCGGACGAGGCCGGCGCCCATGGCCCTGCATCGTTCGCAGGCTTCCTGCGCGGGCGGGTCGGAGGCGTCGTCGACGAGAAGGACGGGAGTGCCCGTGGAGAGCAGGCGTCTGACGACGTCCTCCACCGTGGCGGGATGGTTGTAGACCGGGATTACGATGACCGGCCTGTATGCGGCGGGTTCTGCGGGCATGCGGAAACTCCCACGGGGGCGGGGCTCCTGCGCGGACTGGGCCGTTCAGGATGCGGTGCAGGCCGTCGGAGACGGCCTGCGGAGGTTTCAGGCTCAGAGGCCCTCGGGCTTCTTCCAGCCCTTGACGAAGTCGGGCGGCTCGGGTGTGCCCGCGGAGCACGTCAGGATGTCGTAGCCCGTTTCGGTGACGAGGACCATGTGCTCCCACTGTGCGGAGAGCGAGCGGTCGCGCGTGACGACGGTCCAGCCGTCGCCGAGCATCGTGACGCCGTAGCGGCCGGCGTTCACCATGGGTTCGATCGTGAAGACCATGCCCGGGACGAACTTCGGCGTCGGGTGGTTGATCGGGAAGTGGTGGACGTGGGGCTCCTCGTGGAAGCCGCGGCCGATGCCGTGGCCGCCGTAGTCGCGCACGACGGAGATGCCGTTCTTGTCGGCGAAGGCCTGACAGGCGACGCCGATGTCGTTGAACGTGCCGCCAGGACGCACGGCCTCGATGCCCGCCCACATCGTCTTGAAGGCGAGGTCGCAGAGGCGCTTGCCCGCGATGGTCGGCTTGCCGACGACGAACATGCGGGACGTGTCGCCGTGGAAGCCGTCCTTGATGCTCGTGACGTCGATGTTGACGATGTCGCCGTGCTTGAGCTTCTTTTCACCCGGAATGCCGTGGCAGACCACGTGGTTGATCGAGATGCAGGTGGTGGCGGGATACGGCGTCATGCCTTCGGGCTGGTAGCCGAGGCAGGCGGGGATGCACTTCTGGACGTTGACCGTGTAGTCGTAGGCGAGCTTGTCGAGTTCGCCCGTGGTGATGCCCGGCTTGACGAAGGGCGTCAGGTAGTCGAGAAGTTCGGAGGCGAGGCGGCCGGCGATGCGCAGGCCCGCAATCTCCTCCGGCGTTTTGATGTGGATGGCCATGATGTGCGGAATTTGTTGCTGTTTAATAGTGCTGCATGACCGCAGGCGGTCCCTGCTGTCGGGGCGGCGGGCGGTCCTTATCGGCGATAGTACACCAATTCGACGGGGGCAACTGCAGGCGGACGCCCCGAGGGCGGACGGGAGGCGCGTGATGGACCGAAGAAAATTGCCCGCGACGCTTGCAACGCCGTTCAACCCTCACGTATAATCGTGCGCTTTCAGATCCGGAGCCTCGTGCCCCGGAGTTTTTCATCCTGCCCGGTGAACCTTGGTCGGTCCCGGGTGAAATCAGCGCACGTTCTGTTCCGAGGTGCTGTGCAGGCTTGTCCTGCGCTCAACTTATCAGGACGTGTCAGACTCTAAACCTTGGAGAATTAATCATGGTCAGCATGCGTGAAATGCTTGAAGCTGGTTGCCATTTCGGTCACCAGACCCGTTTCTGGAACCCGAAGATGGGTCAGTACATCTTTGGCGCCCGCAACAAGATTCACATCATCAACCTCGAAAAGACGGTTGCCAAGTTCGAAGAAGCCTGCAAGTTCGCCCGCCAGCTCTCCGCTCAGGGCGGCAAGATCCTCTTCGTCGACGCCAAGCGCGGCGGTCGCGAAATCATCGCCGCCGAAGCCCAGCGTTGCGGCAGCTGCTGGGTTGACCAGCGCTGGCTCGGCGGTACGCTCACCAACTTCAAGACGGTGCGCGGCACGATCAAGCGTCTCAAGGACATGGAGCAGCAGCTCGAAGACGGCTCTGCTGCCAACCTGACGAAGAAGGAAGCCCTCGACTTCCAGCGCAACGTTGAAAAGCTCAACAAATCCATCGGTGGCATCAAGGAAATGTCCGCTCTTCCGGACGCTCTCTTCATCGTTGACGTCGGCTACCACAAGATCGCCATCCAGGAAGCCAACAAGCTTGGCATCCCGGTCATCGGCATCGTCGACACGAACCACTCTCCGGATGGCGTTGACTACGTTGTTCCGGGCAATGACGACTCCTCCAAGGCTGTCGCCATCTACGCCCGCGGCATCGCTGACGCCGTTCTGGCCGGCCGTGCCGACAGCCAGACGGAAATCGTTGAAGCCGCCGCTGACGAAGAGTTCGTCGAAGTGGCTGCTGAAGCCGAAGAACAGCCCGCTGCCTAATTTCGGTTGAAGCGGATTCCCTGCACCGGCGGTCGACATACATTACAATGTCGACCGTTCGCAGAGAACCGCGACTCTGTCCTTAAGCAGGAGCCTCTGGCAGGCCGAATTACTTCTGCCCCTCAGGTCTCCGGCTGAAGAAAGGGGGCGACATCATGTCACCCCCTTTTTTCGTGATTCTGAATTCTAAAATTTTCTACTGATACTCTAGGAGAGTGAACATGGCTGCTATTACCGCCGCGATGGTCAAGGAACTGCGCGTCAAGACGGACGCCCCGATGATGGAATGCAAGAAGGCCCTCACGGAAGCTGACGGCGACATGGCCAAGGCTGAGGAAATCCTTCGCGTCAAGCTCGGCAACAAGGCCACGAAGGCCGCCGCCCGCATCGCTGCCGAAGGCGTCGTCGCTGTCTACCTTTCCGACGATCGCAAGCTCGGCGCCATCCTCGAAGTCAACTCCGAAACGGACTTCGTTGCCAAGAACCCGGAATTCCTGCAGATGGCTGCTGACGCCGTCCGCGCCGTTGCCGAACAGAACCCGGCCGACATCGAAGCCCTCGCCGCCTGCAAGATCGGCGATGCCACGCTTGAAGAAGTCCGCAAGGGCCTCGTTGGCAAGATCGGCGAAAACATGACGTTCCGCCGCTTCACGCGCGTTGAAGCCAAGGGCGAGCTCAACTCCTACATCCACGGCTCCAAGATCGGCGTCATCGTCGACGTGATCGGCGGCAATGCCGAACTCTCCCACGACGTGGCCATGCACATCGCCGCCGCCAAGCCGAAGGCTCTCGACGAGACCGGCGTTGACCAGGCCCAGATCGAAGCCGAACGCCGCATCGCCATCGAAAAGGCCCGCGAAGCCGGCAAGCCGGAAGCCATGCTCGAACGCATCGCCGAAGGTACGGTCAAGAAGTTCCTCAAGGAAGTCACGCTCGTCAACCAGCCGTTCGTCAAGGACGACAAGAAGTCCGTCGGCGAACTCGTGAAGGCTGCCGGCGCCCAGATCGGCGGCTACACGCTCTTCGTCGTTGGTGAAGGCATCGAAAAGCGCGTTGACGACTTCGCTGCTGAAGTCGCCGCCCAGGTTGCCGCCGCCAAGGCCTAATCTGACGCGTGCACGAATCAGCCCAAGCGGCTGATTCAGCCTCAAGTGAAAACGGGATGCCCTGTTGCGGGACATCCCGTTTTTTCATGGTGGCCAAGCAAGCACAAACCGTGCCGAAACGGCTCGTGGGCAGTGTCCCGCAGGCTTTGTCTGAGTCTCGTCAGGGCCTCTGAAAATATTGTTTGCGTAAAAATCGGGCTAGCTTATAATTAGGTAATTTTGCCTACGGGACGTACCTTTCGACGCCCTGCAGGCATGGTTGACAGCACAAATTACAGTTTGACTTTCGGAGTGACGACATGGATCAGACGGCGGAAACGGCGGCCAAGCCCGCCTACAAGCGCATTCTTCTCAAACTTTCCGGCGAGGCCCTGATGGGCGAAGACAGCTTCGGCATCAACCGTACGGTTCTTGCCCGCATGGTTGAGGAAATCAAGAGCGTCGTCGAGCTCGGCGTTCAGGTCGGCATCGTCGTGGGCGGTGGCAACATCTTCCGCGGCGTCGCACTCGGCGCCACCGGCATGGACCGCGCCACGGGCGACTACATGGGCATGCTCGCCACGGTCATGAACGCCATGGCCCTTCAGGACGCCTGTCGCAACAACGGCGTCGAGGCTCGCGTTCAGTCCGCCCTCAACATCGAGCAGGTCGCCGAGCCGTACATCCGCGGCAAGGCCCTCCGTCATCTTCGTCTCGGCCGCGTGGTGATCTTCGCCGCCGGCACGGGCAACCCCTTCATGACGACCGACACGACGGCCGCCCTGCGCGGCGCCGAAATCGGCGCCGAGATCGTGATCAAGGCCACGAAGGTCGACGGCATCTACACGGCCGACCCGAAGAAGGATCCGACCGCCACGATGTTCGACGAAATCACCTTCGACGATGCGCTCCGCTCCAACCTCAAGGTGATGGACGCCACCGCCTTCGCGCTCTGCCGCGAACAGGGCTTGCCGATCAAGGTCTTCAACATCAACAAGAAGGGCGCTCTGCGCCGCGTCATTCTCGGCGAACAGGAAGGCACGCTCGTGCATTCCTGAGATTTGGCTAAAATATCAGCATGACGTGAGCCTGCAGACCTGACGGCCCGCAGGCTCTTCAATTTATTCAATCCCCTAGCGTCGTCCGTCTTTGTCGGGCGCCGCGTTTCTGCTCGTCCGCGAGGGACCGTGCGGAAATCCAATCAGGAGCTAAAAATGACTGTTGCTGACATCATCAGCCAGACCCAGCACAAGATGGGACGCACCATCGAAACGCTTCGCGAGGACTTCACGAAGATCCGTACGGGCCGTGCCTCCACGGGTCTTCTCGAACACATCATGGTCGACTACTACGGCTGCCCGACCCCGCTCACGCAGGTCGCCCAGCTCGGCGTCGGCGACGCCCGTACGCTCACGGTCCAGCCGTGGGAGAAGAACATGGTCGCCGTCGTTGAAAAGGCCATCCGCAACTCCGATCTCGGCCTCAACCCCGCCACGAGCGGCATGGTGATCCGCGTTCCGCTGCCCCCGCTCACCGAAGAGCGCCGCCGCGAACTCACGAAGGTCGTCAAAGGCATGGGCGAAGACGCCAAGGTTGCTGTTCGCAACCTCCGTCGCGACGCCAACACCCACGTCGACCGTCTCTGCAAGGACAAGGAAATCAGCGAGGACGATCAGCGCCGCGCCGAAACCGAAATCCAGAAGATCACCGACCGCTTCATCGGCGAAGTCGACAAGGTCGTTGCCGAGAAGGACAAGGAAATCATGACGGTCTAACCGTCCGCTCGAGTCAGTTCGAACAAGTTCGATTGACGAAAAAGCCTGCAGAACCGAGTTCTGCAGGCTTTTTTCGGTTCATCTCGGAAGTCTGTGGAACGCGGCCTTGACTTTTAAGAAAAAGTAC
>NZ_KQ968518.1:0-41066 GCF_001578585.1 Sutterella sp. KLE1602 | reverse complement strand
TGCCGATGTTCACACTTATCGGTTCGTTGAATTCAGATTTTTAAAGAACTGCCTTCGCGAAAAGCGAAGGATTTGAATTATGCAGAAGTCTTCGGCCGTTGTCAAGACCATCCTTCAAAAAAAACGCAGACGTATCCAACGCCTTCTTGAGAAAGCTCAGACGAAATGAGGTGGAGTGCTCATGTCTGGCTCGGCTGACATGTCTGCCCTACCCTACAATCAAGCGTAGACATTCGCATTAGACTTGCGCCTCAGGCTTTTGCAAAAGACTCACGCATCACACCTACGTCCCAAGCTCCAGCATTTGTAGAACCCATGACCGCATCCGCCATTCGCTCCGCCACAGGCTGTGCGACGCCCCTCACTAGGCTTCGCCGCGCCCTTCCGCCCGTGCTTCTTCCAATCCTCGCACTGGGCACGTTCGCCAGCATTGATGCGCTTCAGACGCAGATGCGCCTTCCCGAGCACGCCCTCTTCATGAGTACGGGAGACACCGTTGAACTGACAGGCGTCATTCGCGCACCACTCCCGTCCGCACCTCCCGCCCGGCGCCTGACTATCAGCCCCGACTCCGTGCCCGTCACACTCTCCGGCGTCACGACCAGTCAAAGAACGCTCTCAGACGACACCGTCTGGCGTGCCAAACTGACTCTTGGCGAGGTACCTGCACACCTTGCCTTCAAGGCAGGCATCAGTTTTCCTGACCTCCATCATGAGGCCTCCCAATCCTGGCAGATTGAAGCCTGGCCAGATCGCACATCGATGCAGGAGGCCAGTCCCTCTCTGCTCGTCTCCAAACTAGGCATTGATCCCCTGCCTGCGGCCTTCGCCTGCCTGATCTCTGCGCTCCTGCTGGCATTGCTCTACCCCGCACTCTACTTCATCGACAGGAGAACACTCGCCCGGAGCGGCTGTCTTCGCGTCTTTCACGCCCGCACGTCAGGGCCCGACACACTCCTCTACTGCGTTCAGCCTGTAAGAGATCCACCCGTTCGAGGCACTGCCTACCGGGTGCTTTCCGCCACCGGGCAGCTGCTCGGCATGGCGGTCCTAGCTGACTCAGGCCGACGACACTGCGTATTCAGACTGCATGCGACCCGAGCCCGCGCAGGCTGCATTGTCGCCGTGAAATGACAGGGATGAAAATCTCGCCCCATGAATTTAGGGCAACAAAAAGGCCTCGGTTCCTTCGAACCGAGGCCTTCATATTGGTTGCGGGGGGAGGATTTGAACCTCCGACCTTCGGGTTATGAGCCCGACGAGCTACCGGGCTGCTCCACCCCGCGGCAATTCTGTCGAAACGGACTGTTCCGTTGAGGATTTGAATATTACAGACTATTTTTTCGTTTGTCAAGAGTTCGGCAAAAATATTTTTTGACTGGGCTATGATGACAGCCTGACCTTCATCACGAACGCAAGTCCATGACAACAGATTCCGCCCAGGACGACATCCCCATCATCAGCGGCGACGCCGTCGGCTTCGACATGAGGCCCCGCATTCCCGAAGACGAGGAGCGCTTCACATTCTCCACCGTATGCCGCAGCAACGGCCTTTCTTCCCGTCTCATCATATCAGGTTACACGCAGGGTTCCTTCCCCTGGCCTGACGCAAAGGATGCGGACGCGGGACTCTATCCCTGGGGGCGACTCTTTCCGTGCACCATTCTTAAGACAGGACGCGTCAACCTCACTCATTCCATGAGAAGGCGCGTCCGTGACGCCGTCCATCGACACTATTCGGGACTTGAGCTTGAAATTCTCCTCGACTACGACTTTGACGAGGTGATTGAGGCCATTGCCGAATATCACAGGAAGCGCTCGAACGGCACCTGGATGACTCGGGACATGATTGACATGTGGAAGGCCCTCCACAGACAAAGGATCGCCCACTGCGTATCCGTCCACATCGACGGAGAGCTCGCAGGCGGCCTCTACTTCACATCCGTCGGACGGATGCTCTACGGCGAAAGCATGTTCTCCCTTCGTCCAGACGCATCCAAGCTTGCTCTCGCCGCACTGGCAGCCTTTGCAGGCATGGCGCACCTGCCCGTCATCGACTGCCAGATGCCCACCGAACACGTCATCCGCATGGGAGCCGCCGTCGTTGAAGGCAGGGCCTTTCTCAAACTCAACGAGTTTCTTGCGAGGCAATCCCATTTCCCCTGGAGTCGCTCGGAAAGCCTCAGCCTGCTTCCTTTTCTTGAGTCCGTCTATTCCGAATACGCCGAACGCACGCCGAACGATCTGACCATCGTCCATGAACAGCGCTTCGCACACGCGGGTGGAATGCTTTTCCATACGCTCGCCATCGACGGCACGTGCAACTACTATGAGGACGGTCGCAGATCCACGATGGAAGTCATTCCACTTGCTTCCACCGATCCCCGCGTCACGCCCATGTACAACCGTCTGATCGAGGCCGGCTTTCGACGCGACAGCACTTACCTGTACAGACTTGCCTGCAACGAATGCCGTCGGTGCATCCCGACTCGCATCGACGTTCACGCCTTCAGGCCTGACGACACAATGCGCCGCACGATGAAGCGCAATGCATCACTCGTCATGCGCGAGCTCAAGCTGGCCCCCATGACGGAGGAACAGTACGAACTCTACAAGCGCTACCAGGACTCGCGCCATCGCCGCAGCGTCATGGCGGACATGGACCGCAGCACGGTAAGCACGGTGCTCTTCTCCACGTGCTCGGACACCCGCCTCCTTGAGTTTCGGACTTCCCCTGATGCCCCTCGCCCCAACGAGCTTAAGATGGTTTGTATAATAGATTGTTTAGACAACGCACTCAGTGCCGTCTATACGTTCTTCGACCCCGATGTTCCCAAGCTGAGTCTCGGGACTTTCGGCATCCTCTCCGAAATCGAATATGCCCGTCGAAACGGCCTCAGTTACGTGTATCTGGGGTACTGGCTTCCCGGCTATCCAGGCATGGACTACAAGACGCGCTTCCAGCCAATGGACATATTCTGGGAGAACGGCTGGATGCCGGAACGAAAATTTACAGCCGACCCCAAGCTTCTCGACCCAACGTCCCTTTAGATCATCATGCTTTACTCGCTTTGCCGCCGCGTGCTGTTTTCGATGCAGCCGGAAACCGCTCACAACGTCACCATGGCCAACCTCGACTGGGCCACGCATCTCGGACTTCACAAGCTCCTGACGCACATGCCTGACGAGGATCCGGTTGAAGTGATGGGCCTGCGCTTCCCCAACACGATCGGTCTTGCCGCCGGCATGGACAAGGACGGCATCCGCGTGAACGCCTTCGGCGCCCTCGGCTTCGGCCACGTCGAAATCGGCACGATCACGCCGCTCGCCCAGCCCGGCAATCCGAAGCCCCGCTGCTTCCGCGTCATCCCGGCCAAGGGCATCATCAACCGCATGGGCTTCAACAACGAAGGCTGCGACAAGGTGATCGAAAACCTCCGCAGCGCCGACGCCTTCCGTCTGCGCGGCGGCATTCTCGGCATCAACATCGGCAAGAACGCCGTCACGCCGATCGAAAATGCGCTTTCCGACTATGAAAAGTGCCTCGACAAGGTCTACGACCACGCCGACTACATCGCCGTCAACATCTCCTCGCCCAACACGAAGAATCTTCGCCAGCTTCAGGGCGCCGACAAGTTCGACCATCTTGTTTCCGGCATCGTAACCCGCCGCCAGCAACTCAAGGACGCCCGCAACGGCAAGCACGTGCCCATCGCTGTCAAGCTTGCCCCCGATCTTGAAAACGAAGAGATCCTGCGTTGCGTCGACACGCTCATCGAGCGCGGCATCGACGCCGTGATCGCCACCAACACGACCATCACGCGCGACCGCATTCAGGGCATGCCCAACTGCACGGAAACGGGCGGCCTTTCCGGCGCTCCGCTCCGCGAACGCTCCACTGAAGTCGTCCGCCTCATCGCCGATCACGTTCAGGGTGCTCTTCCGATCATCGCCTCCGGCGGCGTCATGACGCCTCAGGATGCCGTTGAAAAGATGGAAGCGGGCGCCAAGCTCCTCCAGCTTTACACCGGCTTCATCTATTCCGGTCCGGCCCTCATCGCCGAATGTTCCGAAGCGGTCGCCCGTTGGCGAGCCGCTCAGAAGGCCTAATCAACAAGGTCTTCCTTGAGAACAAATGGGCGCTACGGCCTCGGACCGCAGCGCCCTTTTCTTTTTCCCTTCAATGACAGGATTTGCCATGCCCCGCGTTTTTGCCGCGCTTCTGCTGCCTCACGACGTGTGCGACGCTCTTGCCCGCGACGCCAAGGCTTTCGCCAGAATCGATCCTCTGGCCCGCTTCACCCGAAGCACCAACCTTCACCTGACGCTTGCCTTTGTGGGCGAGATTTCGACGATCGACGCCCGTAGACTCTCCGCCGCCCTCCGTCCGCTCTGTGCGCTTACGCCGCGCGACATCACGATCGGACGCATCGGTACGTTCGATCGACAGCGCATTCTCTACGCGGGCCTCTCCCCCGCCGAGAGCCTCGATCCCGTCGTCAACGAAGTCAGGAGTACCATCACCCGACTCGGCCTTCCGCTCGACGACAAGCCCTTCAGAGCCCACATCACGCTTGCCCGCGACTGGCGCCGCAGCCATCCGCCCATGACGCTTCCCGCCCGCACAGTCCCGCTCTCAGGCCCCGTTCTGATGGAAACCGTCAAGGATCCACGCACGGGCATGATCCGCTACCGTCAGGTCCTCTGAGAAACAGCCATCGAAGGGAGACTTTCCGCATTGCGGAAAGTCTCCCTTCTTTTTTAGTACAATGACGCCCTCATTCATCAACCCCGTACCACAGTCTCCCATGACAGACCATCCCATTCGCCCCGCCTTCTGGAACGTGCCCCTTTGGGGCGAAATCGGCGTCTATGTGCTCGGCTTCACCGCCGTCGCGCTCCTCATCGCAGGCATCCTACGCAATCGCCGCCTGTGGCTTCGAGGCGCAGAGGATCCACACCCCGTCAAGGATAGAAGAGCCCGTCTTTTCTCCGTCATCGCCGACGTCTTCACTCAGAAGAAGATCCGCGAGACGAGCGCAGGGCGCCTACACGCAGTGCTTGCCTGGGGCTTCTTCCTGCTCTTTTGCGGCACGGCGCTCGCCACGCTCGACTGGGACGTAGGCCACTACGTCTTTGATGCTCAGTTCCTTCAGGGAGGCTTCTACCTCGCCTACAAGTTCGTGCTCGACTGCGCAGGCATCGCCGTTCTGATCGCACTCGCGCTCGGAGCCGCCCGCCGCTGGTCCAAGGAGTCGGGCCTGCCCGGTGACGCACGATTTGTCTGCGCCTATCTCTCGCTCGCATTCATCGTGCTCACAGGCTTCCTTGTTGAAGGCATCCGTCTGGCGGCCACCCTGCCCGCCTGGTCCGTGTATTCGCCCATCGGGCATCTCGTTGCCAAGATGCTCCTCGCCTGCGGTCTGTCGGAGGCGGAACTACGTCTGCTTCACACCTGGATCTGGACGATTCACGGCATCTCATCCCTTGCCTTCATTGCAGCCGTTCCGCTTACTTATTACGCGCACGTCTACCGCACACCTGCAGGGCTCTTCACCCGTGAGGAAAAGCCCGCAGGCCTCCTTCGCAAGATCGACGACATTGAGGAGCAGGAAACGTTCGGCGTCTCCAGCTTCAGTCAGTTCACGACCCGCGAGCGAACGGCCTTCGACGCCTGCACGGAATGCGGCCGTTGCACGGCCGCCTGTCCTGCGGTCCGCGCAGGAACGCCGCTTGATCCTCGAGCCCTGATCGTTTCACTGCGTGACCGCATGCACATGGAGGAGAAGACCGAAGAAGCAGCCGCGCTTCCGTCTCTCGAGGAAACCGTCTCCCGCGACGCCCTCTGGTCCTGCACAACCTGCGGCGCCTGCTCACGCGCCTGCCCTGCCGGCATCAGTCTCCCCGAAATCATCGTCAACATGCGCCGCCATCTGGCGCTCGAAGCAGGCGACTTCCCTGAAGGCGTCGCCAATGCGCTCGAAAACACCGCCTCCGTCGGCAATCCCTGGGGACTTGATCCCTACGAACGCCTCGATTGGGCCAAGGATCTTGATGTTCCGGTCGCAGAAAGCGGTGTTCACTACGACGTCCTCTACTGGGTTGGCTGCGCCGCCAGCTACGACCGCCGCGCTCGCAAGATCGCACGCAGCATGGTGAGGATTCTCAAGGCCACAGGGGTCAACTTCGCCGTCATGGCCGAAGAGCGCTGCCACGGCGAGTTCGCCCGCAGACTCGGCGAGGAATACCTCTACCAGACCGCTGCTCAGGAAAACATCGGAAACTTCGCCCAATATGACTTCGACCGCATCCTGACGGCCTGCCCCCACTGCTTCAATACGCTCAAGAATGAATATCCGTCCTTCGAGGACTTCCGCTGGCCCGTGGTCAGTCACGCTGTTTTCATTGACGAACTCATGAAGGCAGGCAGTCTTCCGTACGTCAAGTCCGAAGGGCTCAGTGCGGTCTACCACGATCCCTGCTACCTCGCGCGCATCAACGGCATCGTCGCAGAGCCCCGCAGCGTGCTCAACTCCGTCTGTACCGTCCTCAAGTCCCCCGCCGAATCCGGCGAGCGCACGCTCTGCTGCGGTGCGGGCGGTGGGCAGATGTGGATCGACAGGCACGGCTCCAACTCCGTCAACGTCATCCGCCTGAAGGACCTCCGCGCCTCGGGAGCAGACACCATCGCCGTATCCTGCCCGCACTGTCTCACGATGCTCGAGAGCGCCCGAGCCGTTACCCGGGATGCTGAGTCGGTCAGCATCTCCGACATCGCCGAACTCGTCGCCGCCGCGCTTCCTGAAGAGGACGCCTCCAAATGACGGAGAGCTCCGAATCCAGACACGGCATTCAGGTGCTTGACCGAGCGAACCGTCTGCTTGCCAGACTGGAGGCCTCGTCCGAACCGCTCGCCCTGACAACGCTCGCCCGGGAAACGGGACTTTCAGCCTCGACGGCCCACCGAATTCTGGGGTCTCTCTCGGCCATGGGATTCGTCAAGCAGAATCCCGCCGGACAGTGGAGTCTTGGACTCAGGCTGTTGGAACTCGGCAACCTTGTCTACGAGCGCTTCACGGTGCGCCAGCGCGCTCTTCCGTTCATGCAGCAGCTTCACGCCGCAACAGGCATGACGGTGAATCTGGCCATTCGCGACAACGACAGGCTGCTCTACATCGAACATGTGCTTGCGCCTGAATACAAGGCCAACCAACTTCGCCGCATCGGGTCTTGGGCACCTCTGCACATCACGTCAGGCGGCAAGCTCTTTCTGGCACGCATGTCACCTGACGAAGTTCGCGGCTACACGGAAAGAACAGGCCTGAAGGCAGGGACGCAGAACTCCATTCAGTCCCTCGACCACCTGCTCGTGACCCTTGCGCACGCCCGTGAAACCGGCTGGGCTTATGACCGCGAGGAGTACGAGTCAAACGTGCACTGCGTTGCCGCACCGATCTTCGGTGCCGGCGGCAGGCTGATCGCCACGATCTCGCTCGCCGCCCATCGTTCCAACGAGTTCACCCCCGAGCGGATCGCCAAGCTCTGCGGCATCGCCCAGTCGATATCCTCCGCCATGGGCGCAGGGATCGGAGAGCGCACCAAGGGAAAGGGGTACGGTGACGGCTAACCCCAATGCAATGAAAAGCCCGCCTGTCAGGGGAAGCCTGACGGCGGGCAAATTCGTTTCAGCCAAGATGAAGGCTGTCAGAACACCTCGTAGGGATGCAACGAATCGAACTGCTCGTTGATGCGATCCTCATTTTCCACAAAGGTTCGCATGGTCTGCATGTCGGCCGCACGCTGCGCGCTGTTCGGACTGTCAAGGAGCACCATGACGACGCGTCGATCGGCAAACTCACTCTGCACGACCATGCAGCGGCCGGCCGCCGTCGTAAAGCCCGTCTTCTGCACGCCGATGTTCCAGTCGGGATTGCCGATCAGGCGATTGGTCGTCACAAGCTTCAGTTGCCGGCGCCCCGCAGGAACGCTCGCGAACTGCAACGTAGACGACTCGCGAATCACCTCATGCTTGTGCGCCTCTGCGACAAGCTTCGCAAGATCACGCGCCGTGGAGTGATTTCGATTGTCCAACCCCGACGGATCCGCAAAAACGGAATCCGTCATGCCGAGACGTTCCGCCGTTTCATTCATCTTCATGACAAAGGCCTTGCGCCCGCCCGGATAGGTGCGCGCAAGCGCAGTCGCGGCCCTGTTGTCGCTCGACATCAGGGCGGCCTTGAGAACGGCTCCGCGCGTCATGCGCATGCCGCTCCTCAGCTTTGAGCGGGCGCGGCTTCGCACATAGTCCTCTCGGGAGATGCGGAGCCTTTCATTCATCTGCAGGCCGCTCTCCGCAATGACGAGCGCCGTCATGAGCTTCGTGACCGATGCGATCGGCAGCTCAACGCCGGCATTCTTGCTGAAGAGCTCCTCGCCTGTATCCTGATCGACGGCAAGCGCCACGCTGCTGCCAAGACTCAGCAGGTCGGGCGTCTGCCTGAGACCGGCGAGCGTCGCCTGAGAGGGTGCCGTCACGCGCCTGCGCGCCTGTCTGCGCGGCTTCTTGCTCGACTTCTTGACCGCATGTTTGGCCCTGCCCAGCGTCTTGCGGCTGTTCGTACGCTTGACGGAGGTGGTCTTCTTGACGGTCTTTCTGACCGACGTCTTCTTTACACCCGCCTTCACTGCCTTCTGAGTCGTCGCCGCCTGCACGGGCGTCACAACAACCGACGGGCCTGCCGCCACGAATGCGCCTAGCCCAAGTGCCAACACGATTTTCTTCAAGCTGAATTTCACGACCACCGCCCACGACCTACAGAAGGTCCGTCAAATCCCAAACAAGCCGCTGCGCCGGATGCGCCGGCGCAGTACATTTTGTTAATTTTAAAAGTTACTGTCGGATTGCGGAACCGACGGCATCAAGAAACCCGACACCGTACGCGAGAGAAAATCGTTAGCACTTGTTTCTGCAAGACGTCGTCAAGTGTCATAGTCTCGTGATCGACATCCACACGCGCTCGAGACGCTTGACACTCACTGGCATCGGCGTTCGCAGCTGCTGGGCGAAAAGCGAGACGCGGAGCTCCTGCAACATCCATCCGAATTCATCAAGACGAGAGTCGGGCTGTCCGCGACGCGCCGCACGAGCCCTCATGAGCGGTACGGAAAGCCTCTCGATGTCCGCACGGCGGGATTCGTCGCGTACGGGATCGTCACGATAGCGGTCAAGCCTGTAGTGCACCGCCCTCAGATAGCGGGGATAGTGCGCGAGCTGAGAAAGCGGCACCGTCGTCAGAAAATCCTTTCTGAACAGATCGTTGAGCTGAGCCTCAATGTCATCCGTCAGAGCCTTCTCGCCGCTCAGACGGCGAAGCTTCAGGGGAATGCCTGCGGCCTCCGTCACAATCTCGGTGAGAAGACGCGAGATTTCACCGGCCACCAGCGTGAGGCGCCCCTTCACGTCCTCGCGTCGCTCCCTGAAGCTTGCCTCATCGTGAGGCCAGGGTTCGGCAAGCGCCGTTGCCTCGAGCGCGCAGTCGACGACGGAAGTCGACAGCGTGTCCGCGCTCTCGAAGAGTCTGGACAGTCCTGGCACCGTCTGAGCCTGCATCTGCACGCGGCCAAGATCTCGAAGCGTTCTTTCAACGAACTTCACCTGCTCGCGAAGAGCGAGCCTGAAGAGACGCAGAAGCCCCTTTCTGTGCTCTCGACGGGCCTCCAGCGGATCATCGTAGACCTCGATTGCACAGTCGGTTCCGCGATCCGTAAGCGCAGGATGACCGATCAGGGTCTGCCCCCTGCGGGAAATCTCCATGAGCTCAGGAAGCTCGCCGAAGGTCCAGTCGGTGATGCCGTCCTCAAGATCCTTTGCTACAGCCGCATCCTCCTGAGCGACGTGGCGAAAAGTCTCCTGTGCCGCCTCGCCGAACTCGGCGCGCAACTGTGCAAGATTGCGCCCCATGCCGATCTGGCGACCATGCTCGTCCAACACCTTGAAGTTCATGATGAGATGCGGCGGCAGCTGCTCGAGCTTGAAGTCTCCGACAGTGCAGGGAACGCCAGTCTGGGACCGCACGTCGTCGGCAAGCGCTTCAAGGAAGCCCTTCGCCTGCGGCTCTCCCTCCTTCGTTCGCGTGAAGAAGCCGCCCGCAAAATCGGCAATCGGCACGCAGTGGCGCCTGATCTTCTGCGGGAGCGACTTGAGCAGCGTCTGAGCCTTCTCCTTCACCATGCCCGGCACGAGCCATTCGGCGCGTACGGCGTCGAGCTGGTTGAGGGCGTAGAGCGGCACCGCAAGCGTCAGACCGTCCCGGGGACTGCCGGGCTCGAAGTGGTAGTTGAGTGCCATCGAAATACCCGCCATCTCCATCGTCTTCGGGAAATAGTGGTTGGTGACGCCTGATGCGTCATGACGCATCAGCTCGTCACGGGACATGAAGAGCGCCTTCGGATCGTCGCGGGAGGTTGCCTTGAGCCACTTCAACAGCGTCGACGTGGAGACGACATCTGCCGGAATCCTCTCATCGTAGAAGGCGAACATCAGCTCGTCGTCCACAAGCACGTCGGGGCGGCGAGTCTTGTGCTCGAGATCCTGAATCTCCCTGACCAGCCTGGCATTGTGTGCATAGAACTCCGCACGGCCATCCCAATCGCCCTCAACGAGCGCTTGACGGATGAAGAGTTCGCGTGCGAGCTTCGGATCGTGCGGCGCAAAGCTCACCCTACGCTGCTGGTAGATCGTGAGACCGTAGAGCGTGCCGCGCTCGAATGCAACAACCTCCCCTCGGCTCTTCTCCCAATGGGGCTCGGTCCAATTCCTGCGAAGCAGATCGCCTGCAGCCGCCTCGATCCATTCGGGCTCGATGTCCGCCACGCAGCGCGCGAACATGCGGGACGTTTCGACGATTTCGGCAGCCAGAATCCAGCGACCCGCCTTCTTGGCGCGCGCCGATCCAGGCCAGATCCAGAACTTGATGCCGCGAGCGCCAAGGTAGGGAGGCGCACGAAAGTCGCTTTCGACGGCCTTAGAGCCGATGTTGCCCAGAAGACCTGTCAGCAGGGCGCGGTGCACCTGCTCGAAGGTGGCGGGCGACGTGTTCCTGCGCCAGCCGAGCTCGTCGGTGAGCTGCACGAGCTGACGGCGAACATCGCGCCATTCGCGCAGGCGCCTCACCGAAAGGTAGCGCCTGTGAAGCTCGGCCTCAAGCTTGCGGTTGCTTTCCTTCTCGGCATTGGCCTTTTCATACCAGTTCCAGAGCTTGACGTAGGAAAGGAAGTCAGACTTTTCGTCCGCAAGCTTCCTGTGCGCCTCATCCGCCGCCTGCTGTGCATCGGCGGGACGCTCTCTCGGATCCTGAATGGAGAGCCCTGCGCAGATCGTCAGCAGCTCTTCAAGGCTGCCCTGTTCGGAGCCTGCAAGCAGCATGCGGCCGAGACGCGGGTCGACGGGAAGCCTAGCGAGCTCCCTGCCCACGCGCGTGAGTTCGCCTTCCTCGGTGACGGCGTTGAGCTCCTGCAGAATGGCAAAACCGTCCGCA
The DNA here is from genome assembly GCF_001578585.1 of Sutterella sp. KLE1602. Classification (NCBI taxonomy): domain Bacteria; kingdom Pseudomonadati; phylum Pseudomonadota; class Betaproteobacteria; order Burkholderiales; family Sutterellaceae; genus Sutterella; species Sutterella sp. KLE1602. Next base: position 29,529 of record NZ_KQ968518.1, on the reverse strand, counting down.
ATCGCGCGGGGCGGCGGCGTCTGAACGAACGGAAATTCGCGCACGTCGCCCAGCTTGAGCGAAATGGCGCGCAGGATGACGGCGGCAAGGTTCGAGCGCAGAATTTCGGGATCCGTAAAGGCGGGGCGGCGTGCAAAGTCATCCTCGCTGTACAGTCGGATGCAGATGCCGTCGGCCACGCGGCCGCATCGGCCGGCGCGTTGATTGGCGGAGGCCTGACTCACGGGTTCGATCTGAAGCTGCTCGACCTTGTTGCGATAGGAGTAGCGCTTGACGCGGGCAAGCCCCGTGTCCACGACGAACCTGATGCCAGGCACCGTGATGGAGGTTTCCGCCACATTGGTGGAGAGCACGATTCGCCTCGCTCCGGAGGGGCGGAACACGCGCTCCTGCTCTGCAGCCGTCAGGCGCGCAAAAAGCGGAAGAATCTCCGTTGTCGAGGGACGCGACTTGCGAAGAACGTCCGCGGCCTCGCGGATTTCGCGCTCGCCCGGCAGGAACACCAGAATGTCCCCGCGTCCCGAAGCCTCGAGTTCGCCCACCGCATCGTCAATCGCGCCGACGAGGGTCTTGTCGTCGGCCTCATCCATGTCCTCGATCGGACGATAGCGAACCTCGACGGGATAGGTGCGACCCGAGATCGTCAGAATCGGAGCGGGACGCCCGTCGATCTCAAAATGTCGGGCAAATCGCTCGGCGTCGATCGTGGCCGAAGTGACGATCACCTTGAGGTCGCGCCGCTTCGAAAGCAGGCGCTTCAGATAGCCGAGCAGGAAGTCGATGTTGATCGATCTCTCGTGCGCTTCGTCGATGATCACCGTGTCATAGGCGCGAAGCATCGGATCATTCTGAGTCTCGGCAAGCAGAATGCCGTCCGTCATCAGCTTGATGGTGGCGCCCGGCGACATCGTGTCGGTGAAGCGCACCTTGTAGCCCACGACTTCGCCGGGCTCGGTCTTGAGCTCCTCGGCGATGCGCTTGGCGATCGAGCTCGCCGCGATGCGGCGGGGCTGAGTGTGCGCGATCATCCCGTGAACGCCGCGCCCCGCCATCATGGCGATTTTCGGCAACTGCGTCGTCTTGCCCGAGCCGGTTTCGCCGCAGACGATCACAACCCTGTTCTCGCGGATGGCCTTCGCAACCTCCTCGCCACGCTCGGAAACGGGAAGCCCCGGCATGAGCGTAAAGGGCGGGACGGGATTGCGGCGCTCTTCATAGGAAAGACGGCGCTTCGGGGCCTCGGAGGACACCGTCTTCTGACGATCAGCTCCCTCGCGCGAATGCGTGCGCCCGCTTTGCCTTGCGGTGCCTTCGGAACGCTCGTTCCTGATGCCTGCCTGCTCACCGGAGGGCCTGCGGCCTGCTCGATCCGCTTTGGCATCGTGTCGTTTTCCCTGCGCCTCCTTCGCCTTCGTGGAAGGGGACATCTGCGCATGCTTTCGCACTGCCGACGGCTCCGCCTTCGGCGCCGTCACGGGCTGTCCGCCCCGCGACTTTGCGGGGGCCGCCATGCGGAAGGATGCACCCGACGACTTCGCCGCGTCTGCAAGCGCCGCGCCGAAGCCCCCCGTTGCGCTGAAGGCCGAAGCGCTGATGCTCGCGGTGCCCGCCTCAGCCCTCCTTGTCTCGGCCGCCTTCACGACGCGAGTCTTTTTGGCCGCACGCGCCTTCTCCTCTTCAGCTCTGGCTCTGGCCTCCCTTTCACGGGTGAGGGACACGGCATCATCAACCTGGGCCTTCACCTTCTGGAAAGCCGCAAACAGCGCACGATCGGACATAGAAAATCTTCGAATAAATGGATGGAGCCTCAGAAAGAGCTCCACGTAGAATTTGACGGACTCGCGCTACAATGTACGAACGCTTCGGGCGGCTTCATGCCGTCCGCCACACATCAATCAAGGAGCAAACAGATGGCCCGCATGGTTAACTGCGTAAAACTCAAGAAGGAAGCCGAAGGGCTCGACTACCCGCCTTTTCCCGGCGCTCTCGGCGCCCGCATCTGGCGTGAGGTGAGCAAGGAGGCATGGGCCGAATGGACGCGCCTTCAGACCATGATGGTCAACGAATACGGCCTCAACCTCGCCGACCTGTCCGCCCGCCAGCATCTGATGCAGCAGTGCGAACGCTACTTCTTCGGTGATGCCGAAGGCGTTCAGGTGCCTGAGAACTTCGTGCCGCCGAAGCCCTGATCCGCGACTGCGGACAGGTCCTCGCCGAAACACGGCCCGAAAAGCCCGCACTTCCCAAGGAAGTGCGGGCTTTTTCCTTGCAGTCGAACGGTCTGTCAGCCTCGTTCGAACGTCTGCACGCCTTCCTGCGTGCCCAGAAGCAGCACGTCGGCGCCGCGGGCGGCGAAAAGGCCCACCGTGACGACGCCGGGCCAGGCATTGATCTCGGCCTCGAGCGCCTTCGGATCCTCGATGCGAAGGCCCGAGGCATCAAGAATGTGGCAACCGTTGTCGGTGACGAAGTTACGGAGCTTCACGGTCGCGCCGAGCGCCTCGAGCTTCGCCTTCACGGCACGGGCCGCCATCGGAATGACTTCGACGGGGAGCGGGAAGGAACCGAGCACGGGCACCTTCTTCGAGGCGTCCGCAATGCAGACGAAGCGGCCGGAAATGGACGCGACGATCTTTTCGCGCGTAAGCGCGCCCCCGCCTCCCTTGATCATGGAGAAGCCCGGATCTATTTCGTCGGCACCGTCGACGTAGACGCCGATTTCGTCAACCTCGTTCATGTCGAGCACCTTGAAGCCGAGCGCTTCAAGACGCTTCGTGGAGCGCTCGCTCGAGGAGACGCAGGCGGGGATCTTTTCACGAATGCCGGGCAGCTGATCGATGAACTGATCGACGGTGGAGCCGGTTCCGACGCCGAGGATTCGGCCTTCTTCGACATAGGCGAGCGCCGCACGGGCGACCTCGCGCTTGAGTTCCTGCTGGGTAAGAGCCATGGGGGACAATTCCGGTTGGTGGTGAACGGCTCCTATTTTACCGTCCTCGCCGGCCTTTCGACGCCGGTAGCGTACTCCCTTGACCGGTTCCCGCGCCTTTTGCGCCCCTCTCTGCACTACAATGCACCCACAGCACCTTCCCAGACGAAAAACATGGCCATTGACTTCACCGACGAACAAGTCGCGTCGACCTTCCGCAAGCTGAGCGTCTCGCATGACTCGAGCGCCAACTCCCGCGTCGGCATCTACGCCTCGTGGGCCGCGCTCGTGCTCCTCGCCGCCTGCTTCTTTGTTGTCGCGGTCTTCATGATCGACGCCGACCGCCGCGCCGAAAGCGTCCGCCTCCAGCAGTCCACCGACCTCATCGTGCAGGCCGTCGAGTCCCGCCTCATGGGCACGACCGAGCTTCTGCAGAAGTCGAGCATGCGCCTCATCCACATTCCGGGCACTCCCTCACGCACGGCTGGCGCCGAACTCGCCGCCATGGCCTTCATGCAGGACCGCCGAGAGGTGGTCGACATGGCGCTCGTGGACCGCGACCGCAAGGTGCTTCGCCACTGGGCCTCGACCTCGCAGAGCGCGCTGATGCCCGACTCGCCCGAGCGCCGCATCGACGCCTCGGCCATGTACGAACCCGTACGCTCCGTACTCACGCGCGAGGCGCCCGTCGTCACCTCTCCCTATTCCGTCAAGGATACGCGCCAGGTCTTCTTCGACCTCTTCGTGCCGACTCCTGCTGACGACCAGGTCCTCATGGCGCGCATCAACCTCTCGCGCCTCATCGCCGACGCAGCCAACAGCGTGATCGGCACGACGCCCTACATCTTCTATCTTGAGGCGGACGGCAAGCCCGTCATCGACCGCAAGCAGTTCCGCACATCCGCCCGCTCGCTCACATATTCGACGAACATTCCGCTCCTCAACGATCCGTCGCTCAGGCTCGTGAGCCTCAGCAACGAGCATTCGCTCTTCACGACGGACAACCTGAAGTTCTGGGCCATCATCGCGCTCGCAGGCCTTCTTGCCGTCGCGCTCGGACTTCTCGTGAGCAACCAGCGCCAGCAGCACAAGGCCCACCAGAAGCTCTTTGCCGAGAACTCGCTTCGCGTGGCCATGAGCGACTCGTCCGTGGCAGGCATCCGCGTTACGGACCGCGAGGGCAGAATCCTCTTCGTCAACGAAACCTTTCAGAAGCTCGTCGGCTACCGCACGCAGGAGCTCATCGGCGTCATGCCTCCCTATCCATACTGGGAGGACGACATCTCCGCAACGCTTCAGGACATTCTTGCGCACCCCGAGGACCGTCAGGTGCGCTCGATCGAATTCCGCGTCCGCCGCAAGGACGGCCTGCTCTTTGACGGACAGCTCAACGTTTCTCCGCTGCTCAACGAAAACCGCCGTGTGATCGGCTGGATCGGCGAGCTTTACGACATCACCGAACAAAAGCGCGCCCGCGAGCGAATGAAGGCCGCGCACGAGCGCTTCACGCGCGTCGTGCAGTCGATGAATTCGGCGATCTGCGTGCTGGGCGGCGATCCCGATCGCCCCCGCCTTCTCTTTCGCAACACCCCCTACGAGAAGTTCTTCGGCGGCTCGCCCGACGGCGCGATCCGCCTCGTGAAGCTCATCTCCGAAAAGCACTCGCTGATCGCCCGCGAAGGCGTCTACGACGCCGAGACCAACCGCTGGTTCGACGCCCGCATGCAGTGGCTCACCTGGACGGATGACACGCCCGCACGCATGATCATCGCGACCGACATCACCAACCAGCGAGAGACCGAGCTTGCGCTCGAGGCCCAGATGAAGCGCGCCGAAACAACGCAGCGACTCGTCACGATGGGCGAGATGGCCAGCTCCCTCGCGCACGAGCTCAACCAGCCTCTCGCCGCCATCTCGAACTACGCCTCCGGCGCCAGCATGATGTTGCAGGCAGGCAAGCTCACGCGCGAGGACACGATCGGAGCGCTCGACAAGGTGAATCGTCAGGCCCAGCGCGCAGCGGCCATCATCAAGCGCATCCGCGGCTTCGCCGCCACCAAGAAGACCGAGCCTCAGTTCACGTCACTCACGCCCGAAAGCGTCGTCAATGAGACGATGGAGCTTGCACTCATTCAGGCGGAGAAGCTCAACGCACGCATCAACACGACCATCGAGCCGAACCTTCCCGCCATGACCGGCGACTCCGTCATGCTTGAGCAATTGCTTCTCAACCTGCTCAAGAACGCCATGGAGGCCGTGCAGCCCTGTCCCAACCACACGATCGATCTGGACGTGAGGCTCCACGAGAGCGGCAGCTTCATCCAGTTCAGGGTGGCCGACCACGGCACGGGCATTCCAGACGACGCCAAGACGATGCTCTTCGACGCCTTCTACTCGACGAAGGATGAGGGCATGGGCATGGGCCTCAACATCTGCCGCTCAATCGTCGAAGTCCACCACGGCCGAATCGTCATCTCCGACACGCCGGGTGGCGGCGCCACCTTTACGTTCACCGTACCCGTGGCTCGTGAACATCCTGATCTGATGTAGAATCAGGATACTTTTTCTGAGGAGAGATTTCTTTCATGTTTCCCTATGACTACGGTTCCGAAGCCCCTGAAACACTGGGCACGGTCTATGTCGTCGACGATGACGACGCCGTCCGCGACTCCCTGAAGTGGCTCCTCGAGGCGAGCGACTACCGCGTCGAGCTCTACGACAGCGGCGAGAGCTTCATCGCCAAGTACGACCCGAAGGCCATTGCGGTTCTCGTGCTTGACGTGCGCATGCCGGGCATGAGTGGTCTTGAAGTGCAGGAACACCTTCTGGCCCGCAAGGCCGAGCTGCCCATCATCTTCATCACGGGCCACGGAGACGTGTCCATGGCCGTGAACGCCCTCAAGCGCGGCGCCGTCGACTTCATCGAAAAACCCTTCGAGCAGGCCGCCCTCAAGCAGCTCGTCGAGCGCATGCTCCGCGAAGCCCGTGAACGCCACATGGAGAAGGAACGCCGCAGTCTCAATGAAGCCCTGCTCGCCAAGCTCACGCCGCGCGAGCAGCAGGTTCTCGAGCGCATCATCCACGGCCGTCTCAACAAGCAGATCGCCGACGACCTCGGCATCTCCATCAAGACCGTCGAAGCCCACCGAGCCTCCATCATGGACAAGACCAACTCGGGCACGGTCGCCGACCTCATGCGCGTCGTCATGGGCACGAAGCTGCTCCACTGAGCATCAATTGCCGATACACTGTGGGATGTGCGCCCGAGGATCAGCCGGAAACGGCTCCCGCGGGCGGCCTTCCCGCCATCAAGGCCTCTCCGCCTCAACGGCGCGGGAGGCCCTTTTGTTTTTTGAATTCGACAGAACATTGTCAGCTGTGGACCGGAGGTTTCTTAATGACAGCCAAGATCATTGACGGCAAGGCACTTGCCGCACGCATCCAGGACGAACTCAAGACCCGCGTCGAGGCATGCACCGAACACGGGCACCGTCCCGGACTCGCCGTCGTCCTCGTGGGCGAGGATCCCGCCAGCCAGGTCTACGTCCGCAACAAGGTCCGCGCCTGCGAGCGCACGGGCATCCGCTCTGATGAAATCCGCATGCCCGCCGAAACGACCGAAGCCGAACTCCTCGCCGTCATCGACAGACTGAACCATGACGACGCCGTGGACGGCATCCTCGTGCAGCTTCCGCTTCCGAAGCACCTCTCCTCCGAACTCGTCATCGCCGCCATCTCTCCCGAAAAGGACGTCGACGGCTTCCATGTCGTCTCCGCCGGCTCTCTCCTCACGGGTCGCACTGGTTTTCGTCCGTGTACGCCCTACGGCGTCATGAAGCTTCTTGAAGAAGCGGGGTGCGATCCCGCCGGCAAGCATGCCGTCGTGATCGGCCGCTCCAACATCGTGGGCAAGCCCCAGGCGCTGATGCTTCTCGAAAAGAACGCCTCCGTCACGATCGTGCACAGCCGCACGACAGATCTGGCCGAGCACACCCGCCGCGCCGACATTCTCGTCGCCGCCGTCGGCCGCGCCAAGATGGTCAAGGCTGACATGGTGAAGCCCGGCGCCGTCGTGATCGACGTCGGCATGAACAGGGATGAAAACGGCAAGCTCTGCGGCGACGTCGACTACGAAAACGTCCGCGAAGTCGCATCCGCCATCACTCCCGTCCCGGGCGGCGTGGGCCCCATGACGATCGCCATGCTGATGACCAACACCGTCGAGGCGGTCGAACGCCGCCTCGGTCTCTGATGACAGGGAGACGCACCGCCATGACCGAATCCGTCAATCCCCTGCTCAATGCGTCGGGCCTGATCGACTACGCCTCCGTCCGTCCCGAGCACGTGGCCCCCGCCGTCGAGACGCTATCGAAGAATCTTGAGGAGACGCTCGCACGCGTCACGGCACCCGAAACGCCCGCCACGTGGGAGGCCGTCGCCGAACCGCTCGAAAAGGCGACACTCGCCTTCACGCGCGGCTGGGGCGTCGTCGGCCACCTGCAGAGCGTCGTCGACACGCCTGCGTTGCGAGACGCCTACAATGCCGCGCTTCCCGCCGTCACGCAGCTCTTCATCGATCTGTCTCAGAACGAGGCGCTCTTCGCCAAGTACAAGGCAATGAAGGCCTCCGACGGCTTCGCCTCTCTCCCGCCCGTCCGACGCCGCATCATCGAGCGTGAACTCCGCGACTTCCGCCTCTCGGGCGCCGAGCTGCCCGAAGCCGAGCGCGCACGCGTCAAAGTCGTCGGCGAAAGGCTCTCCATGCTGAGCCAGAAGTTCAGCGAAAACCTGCTCGACGCCACCAATGCCTGGGAGCTTGTCGTCACGGACGAGACGCGCCTTGCCGGCATTCCCGAGGATGCCAGGGCGCTCTTCGCCGCCAACGCGAAGTCCGCAGGAAAGGAAGGCTGGCGCATTACGCTTCACTTCCCGTCCTACCTGCCCGTCATGCAGTACGCGGATGACCGCTCGCTTCGCGAGACCCTCTACCGAGCCTTCTCGACCCGAGCCTCCGAATTCGACGGCGGCAAGTACGACAACACCCCGCTCATCAGTGAAATCCTCAGGCTTCGCCGTGAAGAGGCGGCTCTTCTGGGCTTTGCCGACTATGCGGAGTCGTCGCTTGCCACCAAGATGGCCGATACCCCTGCCGAAGTCATCGCCTTTCTTCGTGATCTCGCCTCCCGCGCCAAGCCCTTTGCCGAAAAGGACATGGCGGCCCTTCGTGCCTTTGCTGCTGATGAGCTCGACATCGCCGACATGCAGCCGTGGGATCAGGCCTATGCTTCCGAAAAGCTGCGTCAGGCCCGCTACAGCTACTCCGATCAGGAGGTAAAGCAGTACCTCACCGAACCGACGGTCTTCTCAGGACTCTTCAAGCTTGCGGAAACGCTCTACGGCATCCGCATCCGTCCCGCCACGGCCAGCGTCTGGCACTCCGACGTCAAGTACTTTGAAGTCTGTCGCGACGACGAGGTCATCGCATCCTTCTACGCCGACCTCTATGCGCGAGAAGGCAAGCGCTCCGGCGCCTGGATGGACGCCGACCGCACGCGCTGCGTCATGGACGGCGTCCTGCAGACGCCGGTCGCCTATCTCGTCTGCAACTTTGCCCAGGGCGTCAACGGCCGCCCCGCCACGCTCACGCATGACGACGTGACGACGCTCTTCCACGAATTCGGCCACTGCCTCCACCATCTCCTCACGGATCAGACAGAGGTCGCCGTCTCGGGCATCAGCGGCGTTGAATGGGACGCCGTCGAACTTCCGAGCCAGTTCATGGAGAACTTTGCCTGGGAGTGGGACGTTGTCAAGGGACTTGCGAAGCATGTCGAGACGGGCGAGTCCATTCCCGAGTCACTTTTTGAAAAGATGCTCGCCGCCAAGAACTTCCAGTCCGGCATAGCATGCGTGCGACAGGTCGAGTTTGCACTCTTCGACATGCTCCTGCACACGAGCTTCAATCCCGACACGGATGACGTTCAGGACCTTCTGCAAGACGTGCGCCGAGAGGTTGCCGTGAGCTTCCCGCCCGACTACAACCGCTTCCCGCAGAGCTTCTCCCACATCTTTGCCGGCGGCTATGCCGCAGGCTACTACAGCTACAAGTGGGCCGAAGTCCTCTCCGCCGACGCGTTCTCCGCCTTTGAGGAGACGGGCGTGCTCAATCCCGAGACCGGCGCACGCTTCCGAAGGGAAATCCTCGGACGCGGCTCCAGCCGCGATGCGATGGAAAACTTCATCGCCTTCCGTGGCCGCCGTCCGGAAATCGACGCCCTGCTGCGCCACAGCGGCATGACCGTCAACTGACCGACGCCGAAACGGCCCCTTCTTCCAAACGGCGGAGGGGCCGCCGTTTTTTCCCATCTTCATCCAGAAAAGGTGCCCCTTGTCCAACATCACGCTAGCCAGCTGGAACGTCAACTCCCTGAAGGTCCGCCTTCCCCAGTTGCTCGACTGGCTGAAGACCTCAGGCGTCGACGCGGTCGTCCTGCAGGAGACGAAGCTCACCGACGACCTATTCCCCGCCGAATCCATCAGAGAGGCGGGCTATGACGTCGTCTTCACAGGCCAGAAAACCTACAACGGAGTTGCGCTCCTTTCGAAACGCGATGTTTTCCTGCCTCCCGAGGATGTGCTTCTCGGACTTCCCGACTTTCCCGACGACCACAAGCGCTTCGTGGCCGCCACACTTGTAACGCGACTCGAGGAGAAAGCGATCAGGTTCATCGGCGGCTACTTCCCGAACGGCATGACGCCCGGAAGCTGGAAGTACCTCTACAAGCTCGACTGGATCGCCGCCTTGACGAGGCATCTCAAGGACACGCTGACGCAATGCCCCGACCTCGTCCTTGGCGGCGACTTCAACATCGCCCCTGAAGACGCCGACGTATGGAACCCTGCCGAGCGCAAGGACGACATTCTCGTGAGCGCTCCCGAGCGCGCCGCATTCAGGGAACTGTTGAAGCTGGGGCTTTCCGACAGCTTCAGGCTCGTCTCTCAGGAATCCGCCCGCTATTCATGGTGGGATTACCGCATGAAAGGCTTTGAAAACAACCACGGACTTCGCATCGACCATCTTCTGGTCTCCGAAGCCCTGAAGGAGCGCGTCAAAGCCGCAGACATCGATACGGGGCCGCGTGGCAACCTGCAACCCTCCGACCATGCTCCCGCAACTGTGACGCTCGAGCTTTGATCAGCCGCTCAGCGGCGTGCCGCATTGTCGGCATGCCGCAGAGTGTCGGTCCAGCGTGCGAATTCGGCCAGCGCTCCCTCGCCGTCAGGATGCACCTCCAGCCATGCCACACCCCAGGCGGCGAGGTCCGCGGCATCGTACGTTTCAAAGGGAATCCCCGCCGCTTCGTCAGGCTTCCTTGTCGGAATTCCCGTCAGGGCATCCGAAAGTCCTTCAACGCCATTCACCTCATCCACCGCCACGCGCACGCCGTCTCTGCCGAAGAGCACCTCAAGCCCGAAGGGCTCGGAACTTTCGGGATCATGCACCAACAGCTCCACCTTCTCCGTCCAAAGCTGACGGTCTCGAACACGTCGCCATATCCAGAAGAGAGGCCAGAGCACAAACGCCAGCCAGAAGGGAGCAGTCAGCAGAGCAGCCATGCCCAGCCCTCCAAGCCCCTCGGTTCCTGTCGTCCCCTCCATCGTGAATGCAGTGCCGAGCATGCCCCATATTGCCCACACCATCCAGGCGCGCCCTGCCCTTGTTCCTGACATTCGGCAGCGAAGCACCTTCCTCCAATCGTTCATGATCCTCCTCGACAGTTGACCAACCCGGCCCTCCCCTGCTTTCGTGCATGCCGGCCGTCCTGCGCATCATACCGACACGCGTGCAGACCGTTCATCGCAACACGCGCACACCAGCCTCACTCCTCGATTCCCAGTTCCTGAATCTTTCGGGTGATGGTGTTGCGACCAAGCCCCAGACGCTGTGCGGCTTCGATCCTGCGACCGTTCAGCACGTTGAGCGCCGTTCGGATGACCGTTCTCTCGAAGTCGGGGAAGAGTTCGGCCCATATGCCGCTCTCCCCTGCCGCAAGCTTCGCCGACACGAGTTCCTCCAGAAGAGCCGTCCAATCGCCATAGGCCGCTTCCGAAGAAGCCCCGGCCGTCCTTGCAGGTGCATTCTCGGACGCTTCCCTGATTTCCTCGGGAAGGTCCTCGACACGTACCTCGACGGCGGGCGCCATCACGAGAAGCCATCGGCAGAGATTCTCAAGCTGTCGAACATTGCCGGGAAAGCGAAACGCCTCCAGACGCGCAAGTGCCTCCGGCGTCAGGCGCTTCGCCTCCACGCCAAGCGCCCGCGCCTCAGTGCGCAGGAAGTGTTCGGCCAGAGGCGCAATGTCTTCCAGACGTTCACGCAGGGGCGGCAGACGCAGCCGAATCACGTTCAGACGATGGTAGAGATCCTCTCGAAAAAGGCCGTCCTTTACACGTTGTTCCAGATTCTGATTGGTGGCGGCGATGATGCGGACATCCGCCTTGATCGGCTGATGACCACCCACGCGATAGAAGAAGCCGTTGCTCAGAACGCGCAGAAGCCTGGTCTGCAGTTCCATCGGCATGTCGCCGATTTCATCGAGAAAGAGCGTGCCGCCCCTCGCCTGCTCAAAACGACCAAGGCGCTGTGCGGTAGCCCCCGTGAATGCTCCCTTTTCATGGCCGAAAAGCTCGCTCTCCAACAGATCACGCGGGATGGCCGCCATATTGATGGCGATGTAGGGCTTCGCCGCCCTCTGGCTGTGGCGCCAGATGGCCCTGGCCACGACCTCCTTGCCCGCCCCGGACTCACCTGTCAAAAGCACCGTCACAAGGCTGTGGGAAAGACGCCCGATCGCCCGAAAGACCTCCTGCATCGCAGGCGCCTGACCGATGAGGTCGGGAACGGACTGCGACTCAGACTCTTCCGATGCAGGCTGCTCCGCCTCCGCTTCTACGGCTGGCGTCATGTTCTGAGCCTCCTTCATGGCGCGCTCGATGAGCTCGACCGCCTTCGTGATGTCGAAGGGCTTTGCCAGATACTCGAAGGCCCCGCCCTGAAAGGCCGAGACGGCGCTCTCAAGATCCGAATAGGCCGTCATGATGATGACGGGGAGGTTAGGCATTCTGGCCTTGACACGAGCCAGCAGATCCACCCCCGACACTCCCGGCATGCGGATGTCGCTCACGAGCACCATGGGCGCAGAGTCTTCAAGCGCCTTCAGTACGGACTCCGCCTCCTCGAAAAGCCTGCATTCGATGCCCGCCTTGGAAAGCGCCCGTGAAAGCACCCACCGGATGGCATGATCGTCATCAACAACCCAGACAGGGGCGCTCTGTACATTCTGTTCCTTGTCACCCATAGGACTTCTCTCGCTCACTACTTGAATTCTTTCTCAGATCAGGAACCGTCAAGACTGCGAAAACGGCAGCAGCACTCGGAAGACGGTCCGCCCGGGAACGCTCTCGAGCGTGATCGTACCACCCGCCTGCCTCACGAAGGTCTGGGCCAGACTGAGTCCCAGCCCCGATCCCTCGGCCCTCCCCGTCACCAGCGGGTAGAAGATCTTCTCCTGCATGTCGACGGGAACGCCGGGGCCGTTGTCAATGATGTCGACGGCAAGCGCCATTCGGACACGCTCCGTTCCCGCCATCACGTCCCGCACGATGCGGGTCCTCAGTACAATGGCCGCCCGCCCCTCCGCACGCTCCCCGTCCATGACTTCCGCCGCGTTGCGGACGATGTTGAGAAACACCTGCGTGAGTCTGGCCCGGTCGCCTCTCACATTCGGCGCCGAAATGTCATAGTCGCGCACAAAGGAGAGTCCATCGGGGAACTCCATCGCAACCAGGCTTCTTACGTGCTCCAGCACCTCATGAACGTTGACCTCCTCGCACTGCGCCTTCTGGCGATAGGGCGCAAGGAAGCGGTCTACCAAAGCCTGCAGACGATCGGCCTCTCCAATGATGACGCTCGTGCATTCCCGATCCTCCTCACGAACGAGGTCGGACTCAAGGAGCTGCGCCGCACCGCGGATGCCGCCCAGAGGATTCTTGATTTCGTGCGCAAGATTTCGAAGAAGCTGCCTGTTGGCGTCCATCAGCTCGCAGTTCATCCACTCCCTGTCCTGATGAAGCGTTTCCTCGACATCAACGATTTCAATCAGAACACCGGCGTCCCTGCAGGCGGGCCAGCCTTCGGGCAGGCGCGTCAGCACGGCCTGAACGCGGACGTCGTCAGGCTGAGCGCCGGGATGCGCCCTGAGCAGACGCCCAAACACGCGGGCGGACTCCACGGCCGCCCCCGACGCCAGATGCGCATACCACTCGTCACACTCCGCGAGACGGTCGCGAAAGTCCGTACCGACAAACGTTCGCCTCGAACATCCCAGCAGCACTTCGGACGCACTGTTGCCCCAGAGCACCCTTCCCAAAGTATCGGTCAGCAGCACCGTGGCGGACATCATGTCGAGAATGGCAAACGGGGCGTCCGCCCCTGCTGCGCTTTTGGACTCAACCATGGACGGTTCTCCCAAACAAAAAGGCGGGCGACGGCTTGAAAATCGAGCCGCCACCCGCCTGTCAGGTCTGCGTCACTCCGACGGCTGAGGTCAGAGGCTGTAGTACATGTCGAATTCGATCGGCGTCACGGCGAGGCGCCAACGGTTGACCTCCTCCATCTTCACGGCGATGTAGGCATCGATGAAGTCGTTGGAGAAGACGCCGCCGCGGGTCAGGAACTCGCGGTCACGGTCAAGATTTTCGAGCGCCTGATCAAGCGAAGAACAGACGGTCGGAATCTTGGCGTTTTCCTCAGGCGGCAGATCGTAGAGGTTCTTGTCGGCCGCTTCGCCCGGATGGATCTTGTTCTGGATGCCGTCGAGACCTGCCATCAACAGCGCGGAGAAGGCGAGGTAGGGATTGGCCGTCGGATCCGGGAAGCGAACCTCAACGCGGCGGGCCTTCGGGCTGTTGACGTGCGGAATGCGGATGGAAGCCGAACGGTTGCAGGACGAGTAGGCGAGCTTCACGGGTGCTTCAAAGCCGGGCACGAGACGACGATACGAATTGATCGACGGGTTCGTGATGGCATTGAGGGCGCGGGCGTGCTTGATGACGCCGCCGATGTAGTAGAGCGCAAGCTCGGAGAGACCGGCGTAACCGTTGCCCGCAAAGAGGTTCTGGCCGTCCTTCCAGATGGACTGATGGACGTGCATGCCGGAACCGTTGTCGCCCTCGATGGGCTTGGGCATGAACGTAGCCGTCTTGCCGTAGGCGGCGGCGACGTTGTGAACCGTGTACTTGAGAATCTGCGTCCAGTCGGCGCGCTTGACGAGCGTATTGAAGCGGGTGCCGATTTCGCACTGGCCTGCGCCGCCCACTTCATGGTGATGGATTTCAACGCCAACGCCCTGCTGTTCAAGCAGCGTGCACATTTCAGAGCGCATGTCGGCAAAGGAATCGACGGGAGAGACGGGGAAGTAGCCGCCCTTGACGCGGTTGTGGTAGCCGAGGTTGCCGCCTTCCGTCTTGAGACCGGTCGCCCAGGGGCCTTCTTCGCTGTCGATTTCGAAGAAGCTCTTGCCCATGCAGTGTTCCCAGCGGACGCTGTCGAAGATGAAGAACTCGGGTTCGGGACCGAAGTAGGCCGTGTCACCAATGCCCGTCGACTTCAGATAGGCTTCGGCGCGCAGGCCGAGGGAACGCGGATCACGGTCATAGTCCTTGCCGGTCTTGGGTTCGTGCACGTTGCACTGGAGAATGAGGGTGTTGACCTCGCGGAACGGGTCCATGCGGGCGCTGTCGGGATCCGGCATCAGAAGCATGTCGGAGGCTTCAATACCGCGCCAGCCGATAAAGGACGAGCCGTCAAAGGGCTGTCCAAGCTCGAACACGTCCTCGTCAATGCAGTCGGCGGGAACCGTCACGTGCATTTCCTTGCCGAGCGTGTCCGTGAGGCGAAGGTCCACGAACTTGACATCGTTGTCCTTGATCATCTGCAGAACATCAGAAGCGGACGTCATTTGATTTTTCTCCTAGAGATTAGCCGGTAAGGCGATCCATGCGCCTGACCTGTGAGGAATTGTCTGCCGACGGGGGCGCCCCCCGACGGTCGTACTCCAATATAAGCAAAAGGCGTGCCAAAACCCGAAGACTGCACTCTCACGCGCGTTTTCCCGATTCTGACGCCTGTGCCGATACCTGCGCCCAGAAGGCTTCACCCCTGCACTGCGCTGAACGCACCGACTTGGTTGCGAACGCTTTATTATCGCACCAAATCAGTGCATTTCAACACCTCAGGAGCGCCTTCTTCGAGTGCGTGCGGGTTGCGCCATCCGTCAGAGAAAGGCTTCCTGCAGATCCGAAAGAAAGGCCCGCCCTCTGGCTGTCGGACGAATCACCAACTCATCCGCCGCCAGCAGTCCCTGCACACGCAAATCGGAAAGTATCGGCTCAACGACCTTGAGCGAAAGCCCAGTGCGAGCCTCAAAAAGTTCCGCAGGCACGCCTTCCGTGAGCCTCAGGGCGTTGAGCATGAATTCGAAGGGAAGGTCCCCAGACTCGACGGCCCTGCGTTCGGCAATGCCGCTTCCCGTTTCAGAAACCGAAGCCATGTACTTGCGGGGGGATGCGTGCCGCACCTCGCGAACAACTCCGTCCTGTGTCGTAACCTTTCCATGCGCGCCCGCTCCCGCAGCGAGATAGTCGCCAAAGGTCCAGTAATTGAGGTTGTGGCGGCAACGGCACCCGGGTCCGGCATAGCCCGACACCTCGTAGTGCTCGAAGCCCGCTTCTTCGAGCGAGCGAATCACCAGATCAGACATGTCCGCACAGAGGTCATCGTCAGGAAGGCCCTCCGGGACGCGCTTGGCGAACGCGGTACCGGGTTCAATCGTGAGCTGGTAGAACGAAAGGTGTGTGGCACCGGTAGCAACCGCCGTCTCCACCTCCCTCGCCACCTCCTCGAGTGTTTCACCAGGCAGCGCGAACATCAGATCAAGGTTGAAGTTTCCGAACACCTCACCCGCATGCGCGGCCGCGCGCAGGGCCTCTTCCGATACGTGAATCCTTCCGAGCTTCCGAAGCTTTTCGTTCATGAAGCTCTGCACGCCAACGGAAACTCGGTTGACGCCTGCATCGCGGAAAGCCCTGAAGCGGCCCTCGTCCACTGTGCCGGGGTTGGCCTCTAGCGTAATCTCACAGTCGGATGTGAACCCGAACAGTCCGTCGGCCCCTTCAAGGAGTCTGGCCACGGCATCACCACTCATCAAGCTCGGCGTGCCGCCGCCAATGAAGACCGTTTCGATTCGACGGCCGCCTGCGACGGAAAGCCAGCCCTCCAGATCCTTCAATACGATGTCGACATATTCCCTTTCTGCCAAATCGGCAGGCGCGGCATGGGAGTTGAAGTCACAGTAGGGACACTTGCGCACGCACCAGGGCCAGTGCAGATAAAGCGACAGCGGAATATTCGCAACCGCTTCAGCCGTCCACGAAGATTGAGCGCTCATCACCAGCCCCAGGCCTCGCGAAGCAGCTTGTGCATCTGCACAAGGGCCTTGCCGCGATGGCTCACGCGGTTCTTTTCCTCTGCGGTGAGCTCTGCGGCCGTTCGACCGTACTCAGGTACAAAAAAGTGAGGATCGTAGCCGAAGCCGCCCTCACCCGCAGGCTCGTCGCAGATTTCGCCGTACCAGCGGCCGACGGCCACGAGCGGCTCGGGATCGTCGGGCGTGCGCACGGCCGTCAGCACGCAGGTGTAGTGCGCCCTCCTGTCGTCCTTGCCCTGCAGTCTCTCGACCAGAAGACGGTTGTTGGCCTCATCATTGCTCGGCTCTCCCGCAAAGCGGGCCGACAAAACGCCGGGCATGCCGTTCAAGGCATTGACGCAAACGCCCGAATCGTCCGCCATGGCGGGGCGTCCCGTCATCTTCGACGCATGACGAGCCTTGGCGAGACAATTCTCAATGAAGGTGCCGAAGGGCTCCGGACAGGCTTCGACACCAAGCGCGCCCTGATTGATCACATCGACGCCGAGCTCGGCGAACATCGCCTGAAACTCACGAAGTTTTCCCTTGTTGTTGGAAGCAAGCACCAGAGACTTTTCCATCCCCATCTCCCCTTACTCAACCTTACTCAAACGCAGCACGCTGCAGCGCCATGATTTCCAGATTGCCCTTTTCGGCAAGACGCAGCAGTTCGTCAAGCTCTGCACGACTGAAGACCGCGCCTTCCGCCGTCCCCTGAATTTCGACGAAGCGCCCCTCGCCCGTCATCACGACGTTCATGTCGGTGTCGCTGCCGCTGTCCTCAACATAGTTGAGATCGAGGACGGGACGACCGTCAACAATGCCCGCCGACACGGCGCTCACCTGAGTGAGGATCGGGTCCTCCGTGATCTGCCCCTTTTCAAGCATGCCGTTGACGGCATCCCTCAACGCAACCCAAGCGCCTGAAATCGAGGCGCAACGCGTGCCGCCGTCGGCCTGCAGAACGTCGCAGTCGATCTGGATCGTAAATTCACCGAGCTTCCTTCGGTCGACCGCAGCGCGAAGGCTTCGTCCGATCAGACGCTGGATTTCCTGCGTGCGGCCTGACTGCTTGCCCTTGACGGCCTCGCGATCGCAACGCGTGCCCGTGGACCTCGGAAGCAGACCGTACTCGGCCGTCACCCAGCCCTCACCCTTGCCCGTCAGGAAGCGGGGCACGCCCGGCGTCACGGTCGCCGTGCAAAGCACGCGGGTGTCACCTGCCGAAACAAGCACGCTGCCTTCCGCATATTTCGTAAACCCACGGCTGAAACCAAGCGGGCGAAGCTCGTCGGGACGACGCCCGTCGCAACGGGCAGAATCTTGAACTTGAGTCATGTCAAAGCACTCCGAATTCCGAAAACAACTGTCCCTTATGCTACCTCAACGAACGCTTCTCAAACCAACTCCCGACAAAAGGAACTTCAGGCAAAAGGAGTTACAATGACGGCGCCTGCCGCAGCCTGACTCATGGCCTGCGGTGCACTGTGATTTACTGCTCATTCACCTGGAGTTCTTCCCATGACTGTTGCCAGCATGACCGGCTATGCCGTCGCGTCGGGCGCTACGCCGCTCGGAACCGTGACCCTCGAGTGCCGTTCCGTCAACTCCCGATTCCTTGACCTGACGCTCCGACTCAACGAGGACCTTCGCTTTGCCGATTCTCTGATCCGTGAAACCATCCAGAAGCGCATCGCCCGCGGCAAGGTGGAAATCCGCGGCTACATCACTCCGGATGAAAACGCCGCCCCCGCCCGCATCAACACCGCCGTCCTGAACCGCATTGTCGAACTGCAGCAAACTGTTCGCGATGTCGTACCCAACGCCCGTGAACTCTCCGTTTCGGATCTTCTCGCGATGCCCGGCGTCATGGTGAACGACCGCATCGATCAGGACGCCGTCTCAAGCGCCGTGCTTGCCGTGCTCAACAACGCGCTCGACGCCTTCACCGCCTCCCGAGCCCGCGAAGGCGAGGCGCTCGCCAGCGTGCTCCTCAACAACTGCCAGCAGATTGAAGAAGTCGTAACCGAAGTCAAGGGCCGCATGCCCGAAATCCTCGCCCACATCGAGGGCAAGCTCAAGGAACGCCTTGAAAACGCCCTCTGCACAGCACTTACCGAAACGAGCACGCTCACCCGCGAGGAAGTGAGCGACCGCATCCGTCAGGAAGTGACGCTCTACGCCATGCGCATGGACGTCGAGGAGGAAATCAACCGACTCTACACGCACGTGACCGAAGTCCGACGCATTCTGAATAAGGGCGGCGCCGTCGGCCGCCGACTTGACTTCGTCGTGCAGGAAATGAACCGCGAGGCCAACACCCTCGGCTCCAAGGCCGCCGCCATTGAAATGACGAACGCCTCTCTGACGCTGAAGGTCGTCATCGAGCAGATGCGCGAGCAGATCCAGAACCTCGAATAACCGTTCAGTTGCGAGACAGCTTAAAAAAATCACGGGGAGACGGCGCCACAGAGGGCGCCGTCTCCCTTAAAATATTGACCTTTCATTTTTTCCGACCTGCCTTCGGGCGGGTCTCCGACGGCGCGCGCCGCATCACACGCGCCGTCAGCCATTGATGGAGAACACGAATGTCCAGTGAATCCGCTGCCCGTCCGCTGCACGCAGGCAGGCTGTTTCTCGTGACGGCGCCCTCCGGCGCCGGCAAGTCGTCGCTCGTCAACGCACTTCTCAAGCTTGAGCCGACGCTCAAGCTCTCCATCTCGCACACGACCCGCCAGCCCCGTCCGGGCGAAGTCAACGGCCGCGAATACCACTTCGTGAGCGAACACGAGTTCCTCGCCATGCGCGACCGCGGCGAATTCCTCGAGTCCGCCCTTGTCCACGGCAACTACTACGGCACGAGCCGCATCTGGATCGAAGGCCAGATGGCCCAGGGCAACGACGTTCTTCTCGAGATCGACTGGCAGGGCGCCCGTCAGGTCCGTGAACGCTTCGACGGCACGGTCGGCATCTTCATCCTGCCGCCCTCCATCGAGGCTCTCGAATGGCGCCTTCACCACCGCGGCACGGATTCCGAACAGACGATCACGCGCCGTCTGCTCGGCGCTGGTGCCGAAATGTCGCATGCGCCCGAATTCGAGTACGTTATAATCAATGAAGATTTTGAAACGGCGCTTTCCCAGATGCAGGCCGTGGTTGTTGCAAGCCGCCTCGCCTTCGGTCAGCAGGCCGTCCGCCACCGCGAACAGTTCGCCTCGCTCGGCATTCCGCTCTGACCCTCACGTCAAACCGCCGATTTTTCGTTTTTCCCATCTATCCAGCAAACAAAATGGCCCGTATTACTGTTGAAGACTGCCTGAAGAAGATCCCGAACCGCTTCCAGATGGTTCTCGTGGCTGCCTACCGCGCCCGTCATCTGACGCAGGGCTACGCCCCGAAGGTTGAAGCCAAGGACAAGCCCGCCGTCGTTGCCCTGCGCGAGATTGCCAAGGGCGAGGTCGGACTCGAAATGTTGAAGCGCGTGCCGTAAACTGTCAGTTACGCACCAAGCTTTCATCAGGTCAGGCACGTTTTGCCGCGAAAGCGGGCGAAACGCCTGGCCTTTTTGCATTCAGGGCGGTCGATAGTGCGAAGCGACGGGAGGCGAAAGAAACTCCCGCAGCGACTGAAGCCCTCCTCATCAATACGGAATCCCTGCCGTTATGACAGCCGAGCAAATTCAATATCCTGACGACCTCTACGCTACGAGCGAGGACGGCAAAACGCAGGCCCCTCAGCCCATTCCTTCAACGCGCAAAGCAGCCTCCGTCAAGTCTGCCGTCAAGGCTCCCGTGACCGCCGTGGCGCCTGCCGCCATGCCTGAGGCCGACCTGCCGCTCTTCACGCCCAAGGCGCCTGCGGCCACCGCCACCGCCTCCGCGCTCGTCGAGCTCTGCCGACAGTACCTCGCCACGCCTGACGTCGAAAAGATCCGCGAGGCCTACCGCTACGCCGACGCCGCCCATCTCGGACAGTTCCGAAAGTCCGGCGAACCCTACATCACCCACCCGATCGCCGTCGCCTCCATTCTCGCTTCCTGGCGCATGGACGCCCCGACCATTCAGGCGGGCCTCATGCACGACGTCCTTGAGGACACGGGCACGAGCAAGCAGGAGATGGCGGAAAAATTCGGCATCGAGGTCGCCGAACTCGTCGACGGCGTGAGCAAGCTCGACAAGCTCCGCTTCTCCTCCGCTGCCGCGGCACAGGCCGAAAGCTTCCGCAAGATGCTCCTCGCGATGTCCCGCGACCTTCGCGTCGTCATCGTCAAGCTCGCCGACCGCGTGCACAACATGCGCACGCTCGGCGTCATGCGCCCCGAAAAGTGCGCCCGCATCGCCAACGAGACGCTCGACATCTACGTGCCGATCGCCCACCAGCTCGGCATGAACAACGTCTTCCGCGAGCTGCAGGAGCTGAGCTTCGCAAACCGATATCCGCTTCGCTACAAGGTGCTCTACGAGAACGTGCTTTTAATGCGCAACAACCGCCGCGCCGTTCTCGAACGCATTCTCAACGAAACCAAGGCCTTCCTGCCCAAGCAGGGCATCCGCGCACGCATCATCGGGCGCGACAAGACGATCTACGGCATCTACAACAAGATGCGCGAGAACCACCAATCGTTCTCGGACGCCCTCGACATCTACGGCTTCCGCGTCATCGTGCGCTCGGTCGACGACTGCTACCTTGCGCTCGGCGCCCTGCACCGACTCTACAAGCCCATCCACCGCCGCTTCAAGGACTTCATCGCCATTCCGAAGCTCAACGGTTACCAGAGCCTGCACACGACCGTGATCGGCCCCTACGGTACTCCCGTCGAATTCCAGATCCGCACCGAGCAGATGCATCAGGTCGCCGAAAACGGCATCCTCACGCAGTGGATGTTCAAGAACGACTTTGACTCGAGCGACATCCAGTCCCGCACCGCCGCCTGGCTCCAGAGCCTGATGGAAATTCAGCGCACAAGTCAGGACAGCAGCGAGTTCATCGAGAACATCAAGGTCGACCTCTTCCCCAACAGACTCTACGCCTTCACGCCGAAGGGCCAGATCATCTCCCTGCCCAGAGGCAGCACCCCCGTCGACTTCGCGTACCAGATCCACACGGACGTGGGCAACCACACGAACGGCTGTCGCATCAACGGCGAGGACCGTCCGCTCTCCGCTCAGCTTCACAACGGCGACATGGTGGAGATCATCACGTCTCCCGACGCCAGCCCGAGCCCCGAATGGCTTGACTTCATCCACTCCGGTCGCGCCCGAGCCGAAATTCGCCAGTATTTGCGCAACTGCCGCTTTGACGAGGCCGCAAGCCTCGGCCGCGACGTACTCGAACGTCTGGCTCAGGGCAACCACCTGTCTCTCGACGCCATTCCCGACACCGTCTGGCAGAAGGTCCAGAACGAACTGAGCGTCGAAAGCAGGGAGGCCCTTTATGCCTCCATCGGCCTCGGCAAGGACCTGCCCGCCACCGTCATTCACCGCCTCGTTCGCCTGATGCACGACACGGAAAAAGAGGCCTTCGCCACCACTGCACTGCCTGAGATCGTCATCCGTGGCAATGAAGGCGTCGCCGTCGAGCTCTCGAAGTGCTGTCACCCGATCCCCGGCGACAAGATCGTGGGCTTCAGCCGCGCCGGTCACGGCCTCGTCATCCACCGCGCGGACTGCCCGCACGTCGAGCGCGGCCGCAAGGCCGAACCGTCACGCTGGGTAGACGTCCAGTGGGCGCCCGATCAGCGCAACGCCAACTTCGCCGTACCGCTCGAAATCCGCGTCGAAGATCCTCACGCTTCGATCGCTCAGGTTGCGACGAGCGTCGCTGAAGCCAACTCCAGCATCGTCGGCATGATGATCGACGACGAGGACGCTCAGAAGTTCATCCGCATCACCATTCAGGTCCGCGACCGCGGTCATCTGATGCACGTGATGCGCACGATCCGCCAGAACGCCAACGTCGAGCAGGTCAAGCGCGTCTTCGAGGCGGGCATTCCATCGGACCGCCGCCGTCAGGCACGACGCTGACCTCCCGCGCCTCCCCATGAACCAGAAGGCCAGAGCATTGCTGCTCCGGCCTTCTGGTTCATCACCAACACGCCTCAGCGAGGCTGCCTGCTCGTATACGTCACCTCAAGAATCTCCAGCGTCTCCACGCCTGCAGGGTGCGTCACGGTTGCCGGCGTCGGCAACTTCACTTCGTCGCCCTCGCGAGCCTTGAGGAAAACGCGGGCGATCGGACTGATCCAGCTCACGTCACCGTGATTGGCATCGGCCTCATCGATACCGACGATTCGGATCTTGTGCTCCTCGCCCTTCTGATCGCAGTAGAGCACTGTCGCCCCGAAGAAAATCTTGTCCGTAGGGGGACGGGAGTCGGGATCCACGACCTCGGCCGACTCGATGCGCTTGTTGAGGAAGCGAATGCGCCTGTCGATTTCACGCAGACGGCGCTTGCCGTACAGATAGTCACCGTTTTCACTTCTGTCGCCGTTGCTCGCCGCCCAGGACACGACATTGACGACCTCGGGACGCTCGACATTGACCAGATGCTCACGCTCGTCGAGAAGTCTCCTGTAGCAGGCGGGCGTCATGTAGTTCTTCGTGTTGGGCGGCAGTCCGGGAAGCCTGACCTCGTCGTCATCGTTTTCATCAGCCATGTCATCTCTCCGAAAAAGCTCCGCTCCCGAATTCCCAGCGTCACTACGCAGGCTCGAAAAGGCGGAGTGCAATCCATGCGCGAAAAAAAATCCCGCTACGGCAAAACCGTACGGGACTTCTTGAAAGGTCTTTGGTGGAGAGGAGGAGGATCGAACTCCCGACCTCTGCATTGCGAACGCAGCGCTCTCCCAGCTGAGCTACCCCCCCTTGGAACCTTTTGGATACCTATGCTTCGACGTGCGATGCACAGGCATTGCATTATGCACCGTTTCCGTCCGGCTTGGTATACCGCGAATACGGTACCCTTATTTTTTCCATCGGCCGCAACGGAGTACCACTCGATAGCCGTCAGGGTCCTCGTAAGTGGCTGTGCCTTCGTCGGCATAGAGCTGGGGAGGCGTCACCTGCTGGAAGCCCGCCTCAAAGAGCGCCTTGAGACGCTTCTGCCAATATTCGCCCTCGGGAATGCAGAAGACCAGGAAGTGCTCGGGCGTCGGTGCAGGCGGCACCACGGACTCGTCGCGACGGGCCGTGAATTCGAACTGGTAGGGCCAGTCTCGGTGACCGAGAATCACGCCGTCCCATCCCTGCTGATTGTCAAAGCGGTCGAGAACTTCAAAGCCGAGCCCGTCGACGTAGAACGACAGAATGGCTTCAAGATGGTTGGTCGGACGGGAAAGTCTGAGTTTCGGCTGTGCATCCATGAGAAGACTCCTAAAAGCTGAATTTCTTCATTATCGGACATGGCGGATTGAAATGCCATTGACCCTAGGGATAGTTAGAATGGAATATTGTCGGCCTTACGGCCATCCCGCAGTCTTCAGGAAACACGCATGACTCCCGCTCTTCGATTTCTTTCCACCGCCATCACGACGGCCTCGCCCGATGAAGCCTCGAGCTCCCTCTTCATCGCCGGCGTCTTTCTGAACGGCGGCAAGCCTCGTCTGACGCCTTCCGCCGCTGAATTTGATGAAGCACGCGGAGGCACTCTCACACGCATGATCGAATGCGGCGCCTTCGACGCCAAGGCTGGCAGCACGCTCTTCCTCGGCGAAACGGAAGCCTTCCCCAACGGCTTTGCCGTTCTCGGTCTTGGCGAGGAAAAGGACTTCTCCCGCAAAGTGTTTGCCGAATGCGCAGCCAAGGCCGCCCGCGCGTTCGCGTGGGCGGAATCTCAGGCCTACACCGTTCAGGAATGGCTTCCCCCGAAGACGAGCGGCAAATCTTCCGCACGTCTTTTCTCCACTGCCGTCCTCAATGCGCTCACGCCCCGTTGCACGCTCAAGACGGAACACGATGACGGCATCCGCACCAAGCGCATCTTCTGGATCGATGATTTGGTCACCGACAAGCTTCTTCAGGGGTTGGACGAAGGGGGTGTGACGGCAGAGGCCATGTCGATCTCCCGTGGTCTTGCGGATCTGCCGGGCAACGTCTGCACGCCCGCATATCTGGCCGAAGCCGTTCAAAACGCTGCCGCAGGCATGACGACCGTCGAAGTCGAGGTTCTTGACGATCATCAGATCGAGGAGCTCGGCATGGGAGCTTTCCTTTCCGTCGCCAAGGGAAGCACCGTTCCGCCCCGCTTCATTGCCATCCGCTACCGCGGCACCAACGCCGTCCTTCCGCCCGTCGCGCTCGTCGGCAAGGGCATCACGTTCGACGCGGGTGGCCTTTCGCTCAAGCCTGCAGCCAACATGGCCGACATGACCTATGACATGTCGGGGGCGGCCGTCGTGATCGGCACCGTGATGGCCGCCGCCCGTGCCAAGTTGCCCGTCAACCTTCTCGGCGTCGTGGCGGCCTGCGAGAACCTTCCTTCGGGCAGCGCCGCCAAACCGGGCGACGTCGTCACCTCCCTCTCGGGCAAGACGATCGAGATTCTCAACACCGACTGCGAGGGCCGCATGATTCTCGCAGACGCCCTGACGTGGACCGTGCGTCAGAAGCCCGAGCTCATCATCGATGCGGCCACCCTGACGGGAGCCTGCTGCGTTGCGCTCGGCGCCCCCTACAGCGGCCTCTTCACATCCGACGATGCGCTCGCGTACGACCTCATCAAGGCAGGCCGCGACTCGCTCGACGACGTCTGGCGCCTGCCCGTCGGAGCCGAGTATGCCAAGCTGATGAAGACGCCCGCCGCCGACATCGCCAATCAGGCGACGGTGCGCGACGGCGGCGCCTCCAGTGCTGCGGCCTTTCTCTCCGTCTTTGCGGAGGACGTCCGCTGGGCGCATCTCGACATCGCGGCGACGGCCAACACGTCGGGCCGAGACAGGCATTCGACGGGGCGCCCCGTGCCGATGCTCATGCGCTTCCTTCTCAAGAAGATGCGCTGATCATCGCACCTCGGGAGCTTCTCATCGGCCATAATGACAGACATGCAGAAGATCGACTTTCACTACAACGTCCCCGACCGGCTCCGCTACGCCTGTCTCGTCGCCCGCACCGTTTACCGGCGCGGGCTCACGCTTGCCGTCTGGACGGCGGACGAGCGCAGGCTCCGCGAGCTTGACTCGCTCCTCTGGCGCTTTGACGATCTGGCATTCCTGCCTCACGTGCGCGCAGGCAGTCCTCTCGCAGGCGAGACGCCCATCAGGCTTTCCAGCCGTCTTGAGGAACTTGAGGGCGACGTGCTTCTGCTTCTGGACGATCAGCTTCCTCCCGAGTGGCAGGAGCGCCTCGACCGCTTCAGCCGCATCATCGACGTGGTAAGCACGAAACCCGAGGAACTTCAGGCCTCCCGCAGCCGCTTCCGCGCGTACAAGGCCGCAGGCGTCGAGCTTGCAGCATACGACCGCCGAAGCTGAGACGACTTTTTCATTGGAGACCCATGCCCATGGAACGCAAGGAACCCGTCATCGACTCCCGTGCCGTCGACCTCACGGACCGCGTGAAGCTCACCTGGCGCGACGTCAGGACGCTGGCCGACGAAGCGGCCGCTTCCACGCAGCCTCAGATCAGGGCGGACGAACCGCCTGCGCCAGAAGTGCTCACCGCCGAGACCGCCACATCTTCCGCCCGGCTCACGCCGGATGAGCGAGCGGCCCTCGCCGCACAGCTCGCTCCTGCCATTGAAGCCGCCGTGAAGCATGCCCTGCGCGAAACGCTCGATCTGGCGCTTCAGAACGCACTCGCACGCGTCAGAGGGGATGTCGAGCGCTCCGTGAACGGACTGGTCGCCGAGGCCGTTTCCCAAGAACTCGAGCGACTTGACCTCGACAAGATCGCCCGCCGCTGATCCGGCGCACCACGGCCCGCCTGAAAAACTTCGGCGGGCTTTCTTTTCACCCCGCAATTCGTGCGACAATAACAGAATTTTCATACTGTCTGCCCAAGCGTCTCGGCTCAGGCCGAAGCTCGCCTCCTGCAGACTCCTCATCGTCCTTTTACTGGCTAACAATGACTGATACGAACACTCAGGAGCTCGCCAAGAGCTTTGATCCGGCCGCCATCGAAGCGCGTTGGTACCCGATCTGGGAGGAACGCGGCTACTTCAAGGCCGGTCTCGACCCGAAGAAGCCGAGCTTTTCCATTCAGCTTCCGCCGCCCAACATCACGGGCATTCTGCACATGGGACATGCCTTCAATCAGACGGTCATGGATACGCTTACGCGCTATCACCGCATGGCCGGCTACAACACCGTCTGGATTCCGGGCACGGACCATGCCGGCATCGCCACGCAGATCGTCGTCGAGCGCAAGCTTGAAAAGCAGGGCATTGACTACAAGTCCCTGACGCGCGAACAGTTCATTGAAAAAGTCTGGGAATGGCAGAAGTTCTCGGGCGGCACGATTCTCAACCAGATGCGCCGCATCGGCGACAGCGTCGATTGGGACCGCACCTACTTCACGATGGACGAAAAGCTCTCCAAGGTCGTGATTGAAACCTTCGTTCGTCTTTATGAGGAAGGCCTCATCTACCGCGGCAACCGCCTCGTCAACTGGGACCCGAAGCTTCAGTCCGCCGTCTCCGACCTTGAAGTCGAAAGCGCCGAAGAAAACGGCCACATGTGGGAGATCCGCTATCCTGCCGCCGACGGTACGGAAGGAGTCGTCGTTGCCACGACCCGTCCCGAAACGCTTTTCGGCGACCAGGCCGTCGCCGTCAATCCCGAGGACGAGCGCTACACTGCGCTGGTCGGCAAGGAACTCGTCCTGCCGCTCACCGGCCGCACGATCCCCGTCATCGCCGACAGCTACGTGGACCGCGAATTCGGCTCGGGCTGCGTGAAGATCACGCCCGCCCACGACTTCAACGACTTTGAAGTCGGCCGCCGTCACAACCTCGCGATGCTCAACGTGCTGACGAAGACCGCCCGCATGAACGACAACGTGCCCGAAAAGTACCGCGGCATGGACCGCTACGAGTGCCGCAAGGCCGTGGTCGAGGACCTCAAGGCCGCAGGCCTTCTCGTCGGCATCAAGGAACACCGCCACATGGTTCCTCGCGTCACCCGCACGGGCGAGATCGTCGAGCCGATGCTCTCCGACCAGTGGTACATGGCCATGAGCAAGCCCGCTCCCGAAGGCACCCTCTATCCGGGCAAGTCCATCGGCGAAGTCGGCCTGGAAGCCGTCGAATCCGGTGAAGTCAACATCTTCCCGAAGGAATGGCGCGGCGTCTACCGCCAGTGGCTCGAGAACATTCAGGACTGGTGCATTTCCCGCCAGCTTCTCTGGGGCCATCAGATTCCCGCCTGGTACGACGAAGCCGGCAACGTCTATGTCGCCCGTAGCGAGGAAGAGGCTCAGAAGCAGGCAGGCGAAGGCGTGAAGCTCACACGCGACGCCGACGTGCTCGACACTTGGTTCTCCTCCGCCCTCGTCCCCTTCTCCACGCTCGGCTGGCCCGAGCCGCAGGGCGACGACCGCACGGCCTACGACCTCTACCTGCCGAGTACCGTGCTCGTCACCGGCTACGACATCATCTTCTTCTGGGTCGCTCGCATGGTCATGATGACCAAGCACTTCACGGGCCGCGTGCCGTTCCACAACGTGTACATCCACGGTCTCGTGCGCGATGCCGAAGGCAAGAAGATGTCCAAGTCCGAAGGCAACACGCTCGACCCGCTCGACATCATTCAGGGCATCGGTCTTGAAGACCTCGTGAAGAAGAACACGATGGGCCTGCGCCAGCCCGAAAAGGCCCCGCAGGTTGAAAAGAAGCTTCGCAAGAGCTATCCGGAAGGCATCGCCGCCCACGGCGCGGACGCCCTCCGCTTCACGATGGCCGCCTATGCTACGCTCGGCCGCAACGTCAACTTCGACCTCAAGCGCGCCGAAGGCTACCGCAACTTCTGCACGAAGCTCTGGAACGCCACCCGCTTCGTGCTGATGAACGTCGAAGGTCAGGACTGTGGCATCGGCGCCACTGCGAATGAACCGATGACGTTCTCCTTCGTCGACCGCTGGATCCTGAGCGAGCTCGAAAAGACCGTCCGTGACGTTCGTCAGGCCTATGCCGACTATCGTCTCGACGTTGCCGCCAACGCCATCTACTCCTTCGTCTGGAACGAGTACTGCGACTGGTACCTTGAGCTCACCAAAGTCCAGCTCAAGGGCGACGAAGCGACCTGCCGCGCCACGCGTCACACGCTCGTGACGGTGCTCGAAACGGTTCTGCGCCTCGCTCATCCGATCATTCCGTTCATCACGGAGGAACTCTGGCAGAAGGTCTCCGTCATCGCAGGCACCCGCGCCGAAGATGAGGAAACCTCCGTCATGGTGCAGGCCTACCCCGCCTTTGACGAAGTCCGCCTTGATGCTGAAGCCGAAGCCCGCATGAACGCGGTCAAGGCCATGATCGATGCCGTGCGCAACTTGCGCAGCGAAATGCAGCTTCCGCCCGCCAAGCGCATCCCACTCGTCATCGCAGGTCCCGAAACGCAGTGCCTCGAAGCCTCCCCGTACATTCATTCCCTCGCCCGCCTTGAGGCCGTCGAGCACGTTGAGGACATGAACGGTGCGAACGAAGGCTCGATCGCTCCCGTGGCCATCGTCGGCGACTTCAAGCTGATGCTCAAGGTTGAAATCGACCTCGCCGCCGAACGCGACCGTCTCACGAAGGAAGTCACCCGCCTCGAAGGCGAAGTCGCCAAGTGCGAAGCCAAACTTGGCAACGAACGCTTTGTTGCCCGCGCCCCAGCTCAGGTGGTCGAAACGGAAAAGAAGCGTCTTGCCGACTTCACCGCTCTGCTTGTCAAGGTTCGCGAACAGCTTGAACGCCTGCCGCAATCCTGAGTAACTGGAAAATTTTGCGATAATTAAAGGATCTTTCTGCAACACCATCACAGAAAGATCCTTTTTTCATTTGAAGTCCTCCTCCACCATGCCTGAACTACGGGATACCTGCTCCATAAAAACCTAAAAGTCGTCGAAAGCCCCCACGAAACCCTGTTGGGAGTAGGTCTTTCAA
>NZ_KQ968517.1:0-24167 GCF_001578585.1 Sutterella sp. KLE1602 | reverse complement strand
CGTTAGATTGTGCCCATGCCTGGCACACCAAAAAAAGCCCCGCCAGGCTCCTGCCTGCGGGGCTTTTCCGTTCCGTCGTTTTCGCTTTTTCCTGACGCCTACACCAGGAAGAACCTCGCCGAAACGCCGAAGACGGCCGCGAGCTTCGTTGCGAACTCGGGCGTAATGGGCCTCACGCCCTGCTCCATGTCGGAGACGCGGACCTGATTCGTGCCCAGCTGCTCGGCCAGAGACTTCTGCGAAAGTCCCCTTTCCTTTCTGAGCTTCTTGAGCATCGGACCCGGCGGCAGGTCGGGCGTCTCCTCGGGTGCGCCGATCGTGACGACGGACTCCCCGAGAAGCATCATCATGCTCTCGAGATGTCTTCTCACGGCGTCCGCCTTGTTCGCAGGAACGCTCACCCTGAACACCATGTCGGTGCCGGCGCGTTCTTCCGTAATCGCCCTCATCAGCCAGCCCTCCTCATCTCAATCAACACATTCATCACATTTGGCAACTTACGGACCGCCCAGAACGGTCCGTCTTCGCGCTATTCTACAGACAATGCGGCAAGCGCCCCGCTCCGGGAGCGCACGCATGAAGGAAAGCACGAATGTCCAAGAAATCACTTCAAGACCTGCGCAGGGAGGTCTCCGGCTTCACCGACGAAATCCGTCGCGAACTCAAGGAGCACGTATCCGAGATCCGCGAGAACCTCGACCGACAGGTCACGCGCCTGCGCGCAGAGGTCGAGGACGTGAAGGAGGAGCTCGAGCGCCGCTTCGGCACCGACGACTCGCACGTCGTATTCCGCGCGCTCCCCAAGCCCCGTCGCCTCAACATGCCGCTCACGGAGGTCCTCGAGCGCCGCCAGACCCGCCGCACCTTCAGCGACGAGCCCCTGTCCGACCTCGACATGGCCACGATCCTCTGGGCGGCGGACGGCATCAACCGCTCGAGCGGACGCCGCACCACGCCCACCGCGCTCGACTGGCGCGAGACCGACATCTATCTTCTCAAGAGCAACGGCATCTGGCGTTGGGTGCCCGAAAAAAACGGCCTTCTCTTCTGCGAGCTTGCGGACCTCAGGAGCGAGACCTTCTTCGCCGCGCCGCACCTCAAGGTTGCGCCCGTGCACATCGTCTACGTCTCCAACCGCCCGCGCACCGAGACGCTGATTTCACGCCTCGGCGAGGGCGTCGTTGAAAAACTCAGGCACTCCGCCTGGACACCCGAAAAGCTCGAGGAAATGCGCACGCGCAGCATGATCATCGACGTGGGCGCCAAGATTCAGGCCGTCTATATGGCCGCAGCCGCCATGGACCTCTCCTGCGTCGCCCGCACGGGCTTCGACGCCCACCACGTCGAGCGCATCCTGCGCCTGCAGAAGGGCGAGTCCGTTGTCGCCATCCAGACGCTCGGCTACAGGCCGAACTCCATCCTCGACGCCATCAAGTAGCACGCCGTCACTCTTCGGACGTGTCGATCACGCCCAGGAGCCTCGCCTCGCTTCTTGCAGCATCCACCACGAGCCCCCTCACCCACTGCAGGAAGGGGTCCGTGTGGCTGCAGTGGTGCCAGACGAGCCTCGGCTCGAAGGGGCCCGACTCCTCAGGCATCGGTAGAATCCTGAACTGAAACTGCGAGTCCATCATGAAGCGCCTGAGGGTGATGAGCGGCCCCTCGAACGTAAAGTCCGTCCTCGCCACCACATAGGGAACGGTCAGGAAGTAAGGCAGCACCACGCCCACCCTGCGTCCCTCGACACTCTTCGCGCCGCCGTCCTTCATCCCCGCGGTGACACAGACGGCGGGCCAACGGTTGAGCAACTCCCAGGTCATGACGCCCGCCTTCTCGTAGGCCTCGATCACGGGGTGTCCATCCCTGACGAGAATGCCCTTTTTCGAGCGGTAGATCCTGAGCGAGTGAAAGTCGGGCGGCAATTCCGTCGCAGGAAAGAATGCCATGTCGGCCTCGTTGGCGCGAAGCCTCTCGAGCACCCTCACGTCGAGCGGCTCGATCGCAAAGCGGCTGTTCGGAACGGCATTGTAGAAGCGCTCGACCGCTGCGCTCAGTAGTGTGGCGATGCCGTTGTCGGCTGAAATGAAGCGCACCACGCGGTTCATCTCGTGCAACTCAAGCGGCTCGGGATTGAGAAGTCGACGCGTCTGGTCCACGAGCTCAGCAAGGCGGTCCCGGAGCTCGCGCATTCGGCTCGTCGGCAGCATCGACAGCCCCGAGCGCACGAAGAGTTCGTCGCCGAAGACCTCCCTCACATGCGAAAGCCTGCGCGAGGCCGCGCCCATGCTGAGCCTCATGTCGCCCGCCGTCTGCGTGAGGCTCTGCGTCTCGTAGAGCGCCAGCAGAAACTGCATGTCCTCGAATGAGAGGTCGATGTTGTTCTTTTCGCCTTTGATCATGGCCTTCGTCGTCCTTAGCCCGGACGGCCGGCACGGAGTACCGGAACCGCTCAGAAGTGCCCACAAGTATCGCATTTTTGCCGACAAAGACGCCGCAGTGCCCTGCATCTATGCGAAAACCCTACGGACGCGTCGGCACAGTGAATCCTAAAATTCTAGAGATAAAACTACCGAGCTGACGCTTGGCCCGTTATCCGTCCCCACTCAACGCTTCGCATTGGATGGGGAATTCCGCGGGGAGCGTTAAGGAGAGGCGCGCAGGCGCCCGCCACCATCCGACCAACAGACCAGGCGGCCGAGCGCCGCACCGACCAAAAGGAGAATCCAAGTTATGTGGGATCGTCTTCTCAAGAATGCCCGTGTCGTGGACCCTGTCAACGGCCGAGACGGCGTCATGGACGTAGCCGTCAAGGACGGCCTCATTGCAGCCGTCGGACCGAACCTCAAGGGCGAGGTTTCCGAAGTCGAGGACCTCACGGGCCTCGTCGTGATGCCCGGCCTCATCGATCCCCATCTGCATCTCGGCAGCATGTTCGGCTCCGCTTACGGCACACGCATGGCTGCCGCTGCCGGCGTAACGACCTGCCTCGACATGGCGGGTCCCGTCGACGAAATCCTCGAAACGTCCAAGACCTGCAGCGCAGGCATCAACGTCGCGATGCTCGAGGGCTTCTCACCCATGAAGCACTGCGGCACGATGACGCCCACGCGCGAGCAGCTCGAGAAGTTCGTCCGCGAAAGCCTCGAAAAGGGCGCCGTCGGCGTCAAGATCATGGGCGGCCACTGGCCGCTGCCGCTTGAAACGAGCCGCGAGCTCGTCAAGACCGCCAACGACATGAACGCCTACGTTGCCTGGCACGCAGGCTCTCACACCGCTGGCTCCAACATCCTCGGCATGCGCGAGGTCATCGAGGCCGCCAAGGGCCAGCGCCTGCACCTCGCCCACATCAACGCTTACTGCCGCGGCCGCGTCAATCCCGTCGACGAAGAGTCGAAGGAAGCCATCGAGATGCTGCGCGCCAACCCGAACCTCTGGTGCGAAGCCTACGTGAGCCCCAACAACGGCACCGTGCTTGACTGCGACGAGGACGGCCAGATCATCGACCACGTCACCCGCACCTGCCTCGAGACGTTCGGCCTCACGCCCGACGCCGCCGGCATGCGCGAAGCCTTCCTCACACACCGCTGCTTCGCGATCGCCGACACGGGCTTCATGTCCGAACTCGTCGAGGGCGAGGCCGCGCTCGAACTCTGGGAAAAGCAGGGCATGAAGGGCGCAGGCAGCTTCCCCGTCAACCCCGCACTCTCCCGCTTCATGGTCGCCACGGCCAAGCGCGAGGACGGTAGCTTCGTGGTCGACGCCATCTCCACCGACGGCGGCTGCATTCCGCGCAACGTCGCCATCTCGGTCGGCCTCTCGCTCGTCAAGTTCGGCGCCCTGACGCTCCCCGAGTTCGTCGTCAAGACCTCCGTCAACCCAGCACGCCACCTGCGCCTGCATGACCGCGGCCACCTCTCCGAAGGCGCCGCCGCCGACATCACCGTCTTCGACTACGACCGCCAGCAGGCCGTCGAGACGATCGTCGCCGGCAAGTCCGTCATGAAGAACGGCGAGATCACGGGCACCGGCATCACCCTCGTCACGACGAAGGCGGGCATCCCGGCTGCCGAACGCAACGGCTTCAAGTGGATCGAAACCGAGTTCGAAAGCCCCGAACCCGAACGCTACATCCCCTAAGCCGCATTCGACTCCATGAGCCGAAGACCGCCGCAGGCCCGCCCTGCGGCGTTTTTTTGGCTTTTACTCCCATTCACGCCCGCAGCATTCCTTCCTTTGGCGCGAATCACCTCTCCCGCAGGCACCTCCGTGAGCCGGCGTACGCCCCGCATCACGTGCGGTTAGAATGACCTTCTGAACCTTTCATTTTCCGGAGGGCACCATGCGCGCCGCCGTTCTTTCCGCTCTGCTCGTTCCAGTCTTCCTCACGGGCTGTTCTACCTACGTCACGGTCGTCTCCGAACCCGAGGGCGCCGTCATCACCGACGCATCGGGAAGCATCGTCTACGGCCGCGCGCCCCTCGACGTCGAGTACGACACCAACGAGCTCAGGCACGGTGCCCATCCCGGACAGTGTGCGCAGATTCCCGGCTTTACGGCAAGGTGGCCGAGCGGCGCCTCCGCCTCGACCGACGCAGCGCTGCCGTTGTGCGACCTGCGACACGGCATGACCGTGAGAATCAACCGTCCCAAGTCCGCACCAGGCCCCGAGCAGGACCTCCAGTGGGCGCTCGAGCGCGCCCAGAAGCGTGCGCGCGACGCAGAAATCGAACGAGACCGCATGATGCTCTACATGGACCACGGCTGGTTCTGGGGACCGGGCTGGGGCCCTTGGCCGCGCACGGCGCCCCCGCCGCCGAGGCCCGTGAGATAATTTCACTTTTGCGCAACACGATCGGGACACATCATGCTCAAAGGCAAAAAGGCGGTCATCTTCGACCTTGACGGCACCCTCATTGACTCTCTCGGCATCTGGAGCGCAGTCGACGAGCTTCTCGCCACGAGCCTCGGCCGTCCCGATCTCGCCGCCGACCCCGTGACGCTCGCCCGCCTTCGTGAGGATGCGCTCGTGCGGCATGCCCTCGAACCCAATCCTTATGTCGGCTTCTGCGCGGATCTGGCCGCCTTCTGCGGGAGCCCGCTTCCCGGCGAGGAGGTCCATCGCGAGCGCTACCACATCTCGCGCGCTCTTCTCAAGTCCGACGTGCGCCTCAAGCCGGGCGCGGCCGCCTTCGTGAAGACGCTCTCGGAGCGCGGCTTCAAACTCGCCGTCGCCACCACGACCAAGCGCGCCAACATCGACATCTACGAGACGGTCAACCCGCACATCGCGCCCGAGCTTGCATTCAGCAGCGTCTTCGACGCCATTCTCACGCGCGAGAACGTGAGCCGCATCAAGCCAGACCCCGAGGTCTACCACCTCGCGCTCGAGACCCTCGGCGTGCGCGCCGATGAGGCGCTCGTCTTCGAGGACTCGCTTCCCGGCCTGCGTGCCGCGCACGCCGCAGGCATTCAGACCGTCGTCGTCAGGGATCCGTGGTCCGAAGCCGACAGGGCACGACTCCTCGAGGAGGCGGACGCCCATGTTGATAGCCTTTGCGACGCACCCGAAATCTGCGGTTTTACCCGCTCCTAGCCACCCTTCGGGCGAACATCCTGCGCTAGAATGGATTCAGGCCAATGGCCTTCAAACAAACAGGAGGTATCCTTCATGCGCATTCTTCTTCCCGTCGACGGCAGCGAACACTGCCGCAACGCACTCCGCTTCATTGCCTCCCGCCAGGCGCTCTCGCCTGAAAAGGAGGCGACCGTTGAGCTTCTCAATGTTCAGCACTCCATCCCCGAAGCCGTGATCAACGCGCTCGGCCTCGATTCCGTCCGCAAGGCCAGCCAGGACGAAGGCATGAAGGTCATCGACGCCATGCGCGAAGACGCCGGCGACCTTGACGTCCGCGCCAAGGTCGAGGGCGGCGAGTTCGCGCCCGTCATCGTCCGCGAGGCCGACCACATGGACGCCGACCTCATCGTCATGGGTTGCCGCGGCCTCTCCGCCATGGAAGGCTTCTTCGTGGGCAGCGTCTCCGCCAAGGTGATCAGCCTCACGAAGCGTCCGCTTCTGCTCGTTCGCGACAAGATCCCCGCAGGCGCCATGCGCGTCGGCATCTGCGTCGACCACTCCGACTACGCCCACGCCGCCGCCGAATTCGTCGTCAACCAGCGCGAGTTCTTCGGCAAGGACGCCGTCTTTGAAGTGATCAACGTCTCCGAAACCGAAGAGACCTTCCATCAGGCCGTCGAACCCGTCATGACCGTCTTCGAGGACGCCGGCGTTCCCGCCGAACGCGTGCACCTCAAGGGCAAGGTGGGTGATGCGATCTGCAACTACGCGGGCGAAGGCAAGCTCGACATGCTCGTCATCGGCTCCCACGGCTACGGCAACTTCCGGGCCGCCTTCATGGGCTCCACCGCCATGCGCATCACCGCCGGCTGCGAAGTGCCCCTGCTCGTCCTCAAGGCCTGAAAGATCTCTGCGCGCCTGAATCACGACGCGCGCAGCATCTCAAAGCCAATGTGCCGGCTCCCTCGGGAGAGCCGGCACTTTTTTGTCTCATCCGCACGAAAAGGCCCGCCGCCCTGTCCCGCCTGTACTCGGCGTTGAGGATGCCCGCATCGTATTCGGCATGTCCGGTGAAGAAGATCTGCCTGCCGCCTTCGGTTGAGAGGGCGAAGATCCCCGCCTCGTCGGATTCAGCGAGCACCTTGAGCTCGGGATGTGCGCGCACGGCCTCTTCGTCGATCGTCGTGTGCCTCGAGTGCGGAATCCTGAAGACGTCGTCGCAGCCCCTGAAGAGCATGGAGCTTCGCCTCACGACGCGGTGCTCGAAGACACCCGAGAGCTTGCGCTCGAGAAGCGTCTTCCCTATCCCGATGAGCTGGCAGGGCTCGCCGTTCTTCGGGCGCCAACCGCCCTGCACGCAGACGGTGCCCAGTTCGTGGCGTGTCACACAAACTCCTCTGTGTCAGGCGTTTTGAAGAAAACATCCTGTCAGACTATCAGAGCGAAAGGGGTGGTTTCGAAAAACCGCCCCTGTCTTGGGGGTATAACCCGCGCCTCTAGTGCATGATCCCGAGACGCGGCCCTGACGATGCCGTCTTTGTGCGACGGACTTACATCTTGCGGCCCCAGAAGAAGTAGACGCCCCAGCCTTCGTCCATCGTGCGGCCGACCATCAGGTAGAGGGGGCCGATGATGCTGTCGACGCCCACGTAGCCGCCCACGGCGCGGTGCCAGTCGCGGTTGCCCGACTCGCCTTCCTCGTCGCGGTTGTAGGCGCGGCCCGCTTCGGCCGATGCGCCGAGCCAGACCGTGCGCTCGCCTGCGCCCAACCAGTCGGAGATGTTGCGCGAGATGCGCACGGAGCCGAGCTGGATGTCGGAGCCCGTCCAGCGACCGTAGGGACTGCCGGTGAGCTCGAAAGCGCCGCCCAGCGAGAAGACGCTCGGCACGGCGGAGCGGCCCAGCTTGCCCGAGAAGAGCGTCGTCCAGCGGCCGTAGGTGATCGGCACGTAGACGTTGGCCTCATAGATGTTCTTGTAGCCGGGACCGTCCGTGTCGAAGATGCGCTGGCCCTGCAGGGCGAAGCGGTAGCCCTTGGTCGGAAAGTTGACGCTGTCGAGCGTGTCGAGCAGAAGCTCGGCGCTCACGAACGGAGACTCGACCTCGGGCGTGCTGAGGTCGGTCACGCCGATCGTGCGGGTCGAGGCCTGGGAGAAGTAGCCCGCTGCCACGCGCGCATAGCCCAGGCGCTCGATCGAGTAGCCGAGCCCGATCTGGGCCGTGCTGGTCTCGTTCTTGTAGCGCGCGATGGCCTCACCGTTTTCGTAGACGTTGAAGGGCGAGACCGAGTACTCGAAGCTCGGATTGACGAACCAGTCGGAGCCCGGGCCGAGGGGCTGGTAGAACTCGACGCCGGCCCTGCGGTTCTTGCCCGCCTGGATCTCGGAGCGCAGCTCGGCGCCCCAGGGATTGAGCCAGCCCCAGGTGTGCGCAAGGAGCACCGTGAACGTGTGTTCGTCGCGGAAGTCGGTCTCAAGCGAGCCGCCAATGCGGATGCTCGAGTAGCCGGGCTTCTTCTCCTTGGGCTCGAAGACGAGCACTTCGGTGCCCTCGGGGCCCGGTTCGAAGCGGTAGCGCACCGAGCTGTAGGCGCCGTCGGCCCAGACGCGGCGGCTCGCCGCGTCGATTTCGGCATTGGAGACCGGACGCGAGGTGTCGATGTCGAGCTCGTTGAGGATGGCCTCGGGATTGGCGACCTTGAGGCCCTCGACCTTCACGGTGGAGATCTCGTGGATGTCGCGGCGCGTGTGCGGCATGACGGCGCCCTTGCGGGTCTCGTCCCAGGCGATCCACTGGGCGCGGTCGGGCGAAGCGAGGCGCTCGAGGCGATCGCGGACCTTCTGCGCGGCATCGTAGCCGCGGGTGATGATCTTGTCGCTCTTCTTGAGGTCGGCGCTCGAGAAGTCGTCAAGGTCGGGCGTGATCAGGATGTCCTCGGGGCCGAGGTCGGCAAGCGACTGCCTGACGTTCTGCTCGGTGAGGAGGTTCACCATCTGCGCCATCACGGTGACGACGTTGCCGAGCTCCTCGCGCTTGAGAAGCGGCGTGCCCACGTTCACCGCAATGATGACGTCGGCGCCCATTTCGCGGGCGAGTGACACGGGCAGGTTGTCGAGAAGGCCGCCGTCGACGAGCATGCGGTCGTGGATCACGACGGGCGCGAAGACGCCGGGCAGCGACATTGAGGCGCGCATCGCCATGCCGAGGCTCACGTCCTTCTGCAGCACCACGCGTTCGCCCGAGACCAGGTCGGTCGCGATGGCGCCGAACGGAATGGCCAGCTCGGTGAGGTCATTCACGTAGTTGGCGGGCCCCGTCTTGTCATTGAGGAAGAGGTCGAGCTCCTCGGACGGGATGACGCTGTCGGGGAGCTTCACGCGGCCGTCCTTGCCGAACTCGATGCCCGAGACGGCCAGATTCTTGTAGTCGTCCACCTTGAGGCGCCAGGGCAGCTCCTCGCGGTCGGCGCGGGGCGCCATCATGCGATCCCAGTCGACGCCGAGCACGATGTCGCGGATTTCGGCGGCCGAATAGCCCGCCGCATAGGCGCCGCCAACCATGGAGCCCATGGACGTGCCCGTCACAACGTCGATCTTGATGCCGAGCTCCTCGATCACGTCCAGCACGCCCGTATGGGCGAAGCCTCGGGCGCCGCCGCCCGAGAGCACGAGGCCCACGCAGGGACGGTGCTCGGCGCGACATCGCGCGCGGACCTCGTCCGCCGTCTTGGCAAGGGGCTGCGTGCAGGTTGCGGCAAGGCCGAGGGCCGCCAGCGTCAATATCGCAATCTTCTTCAATTGCATGGGCTTGTCGTCGATGTCGGGGAAAAATTGGGACGAGTCCGGAATGCAGACCTGCGGCACAAAGAAAGACGGCCGCAGGCTCCTTGGGTCGGAGTGCGGCCGTCCGTTCTCCGAGAATGCATCGGGCCGCTCCATACGCTTGATGATAGCGCGTGAAGCGGCTCGCTGACGCTTTCGGACGACGTCGAAATGAGAAAAATGCAGGCTTTTCGCCCGTCAGGCCTTCGGGCAGCGGTTGAGGAGTCCTTCCTCGATCATGGCGGGATTTGGACGCGGGGCCTCGATCATGCGCATCGTGTTGGCATCCGTGTGCTCGAATTCGCCCTTGACGCCGGGAATCTCGAGCTTCGTGACCTGCTCGTAGCTGAAGCGTCCGTCCTCATGGAACTTGAAGACAACGTCCCAGGACTTTGTGAGGAAGGCCTCCTCGAGGAAGGGATTCGAGCAGATGCCGTTGACCATCTGACCGCGCTCGGCATGCAGACGGATCTCGCGGTCGCCGGGCATGGCCGTGCCCTCGGCCATCGCAATCTGGCCGCGCGGAATGGCGAGCGTCATGTAGATTTTGTGCGTCTCGGGCTCGTAGAGCAGATAGCCCACCTGATCATGGAAGGCGGCGAGCTCGCCCGGCTTGGTGATGTGCACGTGGTAGCGCAGGCCGTAGAGGACCTGCGGGCCGTTGTTCTGCGGATCCATCACCTCGAAGTCCCACGTCTCGACGTAGGGCTCCGTTTCGGGGCCGCCCGCCTGCGGATGGGTGTCGACGCCGTCGTCGCCGAACCACTTGCCGGCCAGAGGAGCAATGGGCCCGAGCATCGAAAGCGTATCGGGATTGGCGGGCGCT
Organism: Sutterella sp. KLE1602; assembly: GCF_001578585.1. Classification (NCBI taxonomy): domain Bacteria; kingdom Pseudomonadati; phylum Pseudomonadota; class Betaproteobacteria; order Burkholderiales; family Sutterellaceae; genus Sutterella; species Sutterella sp. KLE1602. Next base: position 13,945 of record NZ_KQ968517.1, on the reverse strand, counting down.
TCCGTATAGATGTCCTTGTACTTCATTTCAGCCTCCTTTGAAGGGACCGCATGCAGCGCACCATGCGCTCCGGCGGTCCGAACAAGCTCGGTTCATGGTAACACCGCGCAGGGCCCCGTGCTCCCGCCGTTACGAAACGTACGAAAAAACATTCCCTGCATTTCGCCAGAGGCTCCGCTCCTTCCGTCGGGCGCAGTACTTGGTGTTACCATTACAGATTCCGTTTTCAAACGAGATTCCTGAACATGCTCCGTCCTAGTCCCACAGCCGCGGTCTTACTCGGCCTTATGGCCGCCCTCGCCGCAGGCGCCTCGTCTGCCGCACCGTCGACCACCGCCCCCATGGGCTTCGGCGACGCCCGAGTCCTGCTGCACGAGCGCGCCGACATCATGGCCGCCGACCGCGCCGAAATCGCCCGCGCCGAGTCCGAGGCCGAGGCCGCCAAATCGCTCTCGGGCCCGAAGGTCGAGATGGACGTCAAGCAGGTCTGGGGCACCAAGACCGTCGACCTGGGCATCGACACGGGGCTTGGACAGCTCTCCGGCCTCGGCGGCCCGATCGGCGGCGTGCCTGGACAGATCATCTCGGATCTGGCGCAGAAGTACAACCACATCGACATCCACTTCAAGGAAGACATCGGCGGGCCGCGTGCGGCCGTGACGGCCACGCTTCCCATCTACACGGGCGGCCTCATCACCGCGCAGCAGAACGCGCTCAACCACAAGGTGAGCGAGACGCGCGCCGACCGCGACATGCGCGAGAACACGCTTGACGCCGAGCTTGCGGCCCGCTATTGGGGCGTGCAACTCGCGCGCAGCGTCGCAGCCCTGCACAGGAGCGTGCTCGAGGATCAGAACGAGGAGCTTCGCCGCGCGAAGCGCTTCGAGCAGAAGGGCCTCATCGCCAAAGTCGAGCGCCTCGCCGTCGAGGTGGCCCGCGACAACGCGAAGCGCACGCTCGTCTCGGCCGAGTCCGACGTCGGCGTGGCCGAAGCGGAGCTGATGCGCCAGCTGCGAGAAACCTCGCTCCCCGAGCTCTCCTCGCCGCTCTTCGTCCTCACGGGCGATCTGGGCACGCTCGACCAGTGGCAGAACCGCGCCGACACACAGTCGCCCGCCATCAGGAAGATGAACGCGCTGCGCGCTCAGGCGGGCGAAGGCATCTCCGCCGCCGAGGCGAGCTTCAAGCCCAAGGTCTACGCCTTCGGCACCAAGAACCTCATCAAGCACTATCTGACGCTGCCCGAGCCCGACTGGATGGCCGGCGTGGGCGTCACCTTCACACTCTGGGACAACCACGACCGCTTCGACAAGCTCAACGCCGCCCGAAGCGTGGTCACGAAGGCCGAAGCCGCGCGCAGCGAGGCGAAGAACCAGGTGGCCACGGCCGTCGAGGTCGCCTTCCTGCGCGTGATGCAGGCACGCGAGGAGTTCGAGCTCACGGGCTCGACCGTCGAACTTGCGCGCGAAAACCTCAGGCTGCGCGAGGCGAGCTTCGCGGAAGGACTCTCCAACGCCGTCGACGTCGACACGGCCCGCACGAAGCTCACGGGCGCCGAAGTCGCCCGACGCGCGGCCGCCTACAAGTTCGTCGTGAGCTGGGCCCTGCTCCACGCGTCCGCAGGCGCCATGCCCGACTTCGTCAACTCCCTTACCCGCAGCGACCTCGTGGTCGTGAAGTGACTCAGAACAACGCTTTTCCACCGGCTGGAACAAAATGATCGAACAGACTCAAGCTCAGCAGACTCAGGCGCAGGCACCCAAGCGCCCCGCCTCCTCCGTCCCGCTTCTCGTGGGAGGCGCCTTCTTCGCAGGCATCGCGGCTTTTCTCGGATGGGGTGTCTGGGAGGCCACTCATCCCGCGCCCGTGCCCCTGCAGGGCATGGTCGACGCCCGCACGATCTCCGTCTCCGCCAAGGTGCCGGGACGCCTTGCCGAACTCAAGGTCCGCGAGGGCGACGTGCTCAAGGCGGGCGACACCGTCGCCGTGATCGCCATTCCTGAAATCGAGGCCAAGCTCGTACAGGTGAAGGCACAGGAACGCGCCGCCCAGGCGAGGGAGGACCTCGCCAACACGGGTGCCCGCGTTCAGGAAAAGGATGCGGCCCGCGCAGACTGGGAGCGCGCCAAGGCAGCTCTCACCCTTGCGTCCAAGACCTACGAACGCGTCGACGCCCTCTACAGGGAGGGCCTCATCCCCGCCCAGCGCCATGACGAGGCGACCGCCCAGCTTGCAGCCGCACGCAAGGTGACCGAGGCCGCTGCCGCCAAGCTCTCCGCCGTGGACGAAGGTGCCCGCGTCGAGGACAAAACCGCCGCGAAGGCCCTCGTCGACCAGGCAAGAGGCGGCGTCTCCGAAGTCTCGAGCCTCGCCTCCGAAAGCATCGTGAAGGCGCCCGCCGCGGGCGAAGTCACCCGCATCGTGATGGAGGAAGGCGAAGTGGCACCCGCGGGCTTCCCGCTCGTGCTTGTCACCGACCTCAGCGACAAGTGGGTCGTCTTCAACATCCGCGAGGACGAGCTTCCGGGCGTCGAGGTGGGCACGGTCCTCAAGGGCTTCATCCCCGCCGTCAACCGCACGGTCGACCTCAAGGTCAACTGGATCAATCCTCGCGGCGAGTACGCAGTCTGGCGCGCGACGCGTCAGTCGACGGGCTACGACCTGCGCACGTTCGAGGTGCGCGCTCGTCCCGTCGAAGAGCTTCCCGCCCTGCGTCCTGGCATGACCGTCATCGTCGAGCGCTGAGCGGCACGCCATGAAGCACTGGTTTGAGGGCCTCGTCAACACAGCCCGCATCGAATGTCGCTACACCCGCAGGCACCCGCAGCAGTGGGTGATCTGCGCACTCCTGCCCGTCATGTGGCTGCTCTTCGTGGCGAACACCTTCGGCACCGGCCTCATGACGAAGCTCCCTGTGGGTCTCGTCAACGAGGACGGCGGCCCGCTCGCGCGTGAGCTCGTCATGGTCCTCGATGCCGTACCGAGCCTCGGCCTCAGGGGCTTTGAAACCGCGACCGAAGCCGAAGCCGCGCTCTCGCGCGCAGAAACCTACGGCACGATCGTCATTCCAAGGGACTTCACGAAGGACAGCCTGAACGGACGCGGCAGCACGCTCGAGCTCATCATCAACAAAAGCTACTACGCCGTCGGCACCATTCTGGAAGTGGACGTGAAGACGGCGCTCGCCGCCGTCATGAAGAGCGCGGGCACGATCAGGATGACCGCCGCGCGCGGCGGCTCGCTCAAGGCCGAGTCGAACAACCTGCGCATCGCCTCGCCCGAGGTCTACTTCCTCGGCAACACAGGCTTCAACTTCAGCGCCTACCTGCTGCCGACGCTCATTCCCGGCCTCATCGCGCTTGCCGCAGGACTCACCTTCTCGGGCGTGCTCGTGCGCGAGTGGCGCGACGGAGGTGCGACGCGCCTTCTTGCGGCCGCAAACGACTTCGCGTCCGCCGCAATCCTAGGCAAACTCCTGCCCTGGTTCGTCTTCTACGTCGTGCTCGGCCTGTGCTGGGTGTTCGGCCTCACGGGCGTGCTCGGCTGGACGGCCGCAGGCTCCGTCGGCGTCTGGATCGGCGCCACGGTGATGCTCATCGCGGCCATGGCCGCGATCGCCATCCTCTTCACGGCCGTCTCGCTCAGCTGGCCGATCGCCGTCTCGGCGCTCATCTGCTTTGCCGCGCCGTCCTTTCCGTTCACGGGCTTTTCCTATCCGCTCGAGTCGATGACGCCGGGCGCCGCCTTCTTCGGGCAGCTCCTGCCGCTTACGCACTACCTCGCGGTCCAGGGCGAGTGCTGGATCCTGAATTCGCCCCTCGACCACATCTTCACGCGCCTCGGGCCCCTTGCGCTCCTCATCGTCGTGCCCATGGCCGCCGGCCTTCCGATCCTCGGCGTGCGCCTGCGCGTCTGGAGTTCGAAGGACCCCGAGAAGGACCGCATCCGCACACTCCTCGTCAAGGAGAGCCTCATCACCGACGAAACGCAGGGAGGCGCACGATGAACAGGAACAATCAGGCTGAGCAGATGAAGGCGCCCGGCTTCTGGTACACCTTCCTACACACGATCAAGGCCTCCTTTCTCTCCCGCGACACGATCCTCATCTTCGCGGGCGCGATCGCCTTCTACCTGATCTTCTACGCCTGGCCCTACGGCAACCAGCAGATCCAGCACGTCCCGTCGGCCGTGCTCGACCTTGACCGCTCGGCCGCCGCCCGCCGTCTCGTCACGGCCATGGACGCCTCGCCCGCCATCAGCGTCGTGCGCATCACGCAGGACGAAGGCGAGGCGATGGAGGCCTTCAGGCGCGAGGAGTTCTCGGTTCTCATCACGATTCCGAAGGACTTCGAGAAGTCCCTCACCCGAGGCGAGAACGTCACCGTGCACGTGCTCGGCAACGGCGCCTTCCCCGTGAAGGCCCGAGCCGTTCAGGCCGCTCTGGGCGGCGTCGTGACCGACAAGACGAAGCTCCTCGACGATGCGGCCGTCTATGCGACGGGGCTCCCCGGCACGAGCGTGCACTCGCACCATCAGGCCGCGCCCGGCCTTCGCGTGCAGTACATGTACAACGAGATCGGCGGCTACGGCAACTACACCGTGCCCGTCGTGGGTCCCGTGATCATTCAGGCCGTGATGCTCATGGCCATCACGATGGCGCTCGGCGGCTGGCTCGTCGCCGCAAGGCGCGAGCCCTTCGTGGAGGCCGCGCTCGACCGTCCGCTCCACAGGGGCGCGGCCGTCTGGCTCGCCTTCACGCTCATCACCTTCCTCTGGTTCGTCTACATGCAGGGGTTCGACTTTTGGTGGCACGAGTACGGCTCCATGCGCAGCGTTGCCGCGACGCTGGGCACCGGCCTGCTCTTCTCGGCCTCGGTCGCCTCCTTCGGCATGGCGGTCACGATCCTTCTGGGCTCGAACCGCTGGTCGAGCCAGGCCGTCGTGATGATCTCGGCCCCCGCCGTATTCATCTCGGGCGGCATCTGGCCCATGACGAACGTGCTGAGCGAGCCCGTCTTCGCGCTCTCGCTCTTCATTCCGACCTCGCCCGCAGTGCCCGCGCTCCTTGCGGCCTCGCAGGACGGGGCCCTCACCGAGTCCATCCTTCCCTATTGGGGAATCCTCGGCATTCAGACGCTCTTCTATCTCTCGACGGCGCTCCATCTCGTGTACCGCCGCGACTGGCGCGAGGACGCCGTACAGGCCTACAGCCGCGGCGCCCTCAGGCGCTAGCCCTTCGTCAAGACCGACCGGCCCTCCGACTGGGACTATTGAGGCAACAGCACATGCAGTTCATCGATTCACACAGCCATCTCAACAGCGACGCCTTCGACGAGGACCGCGACGAGGTCATCGCGCGCATGAAGGCGGCGGGCATGGCGGCCGCCATGGTCATCGCCTGCGAGGACGACGAGCTCCCGAAGCTCGAGGCGCTCCTCGCGGAGCATCCGGGCTGGCTCTTCGGCGCCTGGGCGCTTCATCCCGAATTTCCCGACAAGCCCGAGCCCACCGTCGAGCGGATCGCCGAGATCTGTTCGCGCCCGGGGTTCGCCGCCGTGGGCGAGACGGGGCTCGACTTCTACTGGTGCAAGGAGCCGCTTGACTGGCAGCGCGCACGTTTTCGCCGCCACATCGAGGCCGCGAAGGCCATCGGCAAGCCCCTCATCATCCACGCGCGCGACAGCGAGCGCGAGGCGCTCGAGATCCTGCGCGACATGCACGCGGGCGACGTCGGCTTCGTGATGCACTGCTTCTGCGGCGACACGGACACGGCGCTCGCCGTCGTGGACGCGGGCGGCCACGTAAGCTTCACGGGCAACCTCACCTTCAAGCGAAACGAGGCGCTGCGCGAGACCGCGAGGGCGCTTCCGCTCGAAAGCCTCCTGCTCGAGACCGACTGTCCCTACATGGCGCCCGTGCCCATGCGCGGCAGGCGATGCGAGCCGCAGTACGTCGAATATGTCGCAGAATGTCTCGCAGGACTTTTCGGCGTTGACAAAGCGCACGTCGCCCGACAAACTACGGCCAACGCCGTCAGGCTCTTCCGCCTGCCCATCCGTCTTGAGGAAGCATGAACCATTCCATGAAAAAGCTCGCCGTTCTTCTTGCCGCCGCCCCGCTTCTGCTCTGCGCGCCCCTCGCATCGTCCGCCGACGCGTCGTCCGCAGGCGACCCGGGCGCCTTCGTCCTCTCCGAGGCCGAGGTCGATCAGATGGCCCGCAACACGCACGACTTCAATCAGGCGATCGCCGCCGGCAACGCCGCCGACGTCAGGCGCCTTCTCTCCACGGGCATCACGCCCAACATCGTGCTCGAAAACGGCGACACGCCGCTCACCTGGGCCCTGCGCAGCGAGTCGTGGGATCTCGCCCGCGTGCTGCTCGACGCCCAGGGCATTGACGTCAACATGGAGAACCGCCACGGCGAGACGCCGCTCATGCTTGCGGTGATCAAGGGCCGCGAGGCTGAATTCGACAGGCTGCTCAAGCTCGGTGCGAAGGTCAACAAGACCCGCGGTTGGACGCCGCTCCACTACGCCGCCACCGAAGGCCGCACCTCCATGATGAAGCGCCTCATCGAACTCGGCGCCGACGTCAACGCCCAGACGAAGGCGGGCATCACCGCGCTCGACATGGCCGCAAGGAAACCGAGCCGCGAGGCCGTCATGATGCTCCTTCGCGCAGGCGCCTACCGCGACTACTGCACCGACAGGGGCATGTCCGCCGCAGACTTCGCCAAAAAGGCGGGCGACGAGGAGCTCGCCAAGTACCTCGCCGTCAAGACCTGCGCCGTCACGGGCCCCGCCAGACCCGAGCTCTACAGGCAACCCGCCGGCATCACGCTCCGTCACTGACGCTCGTCCCCTCATGCACAGGCCACCGGACGCACGCCCGCGCGGCCTTTCCACGACAATCCCGAGGATTTCTTCGTGTCCCACACGCCTCTTCCCCTCACCGCTCTTGAACTTCTCGCCCCCGCCCGCGACGCCGACACCGGCATCGCCGCGATCGATCACGGCGCCGACGCCGTCTACATCGGCGGCCCTGCCTTCGGCGCCCGCCAGTCCGCGGGCAACACGATGGACGACATCGCGAGTCTCGCCGAGTACGCGCACCGCTACAACGCCCGCGTCTTCATGGCGCTCAACACGCTCTTCACGAACGAGGAGCTTCCGCGCGCCCGCTCGCTTGCCTTCGACGCCGCCAAGGCCGGAGTCGACGTCCTGATCGTTCAGGACATGGGCCTCATGGCGGGCCCGTTGCCCGACATCGAGCTCCATGCCTCGACGCAGTGCGACATCCGCACGCCCGAAAAGGCCGCGTTCCTCGAGAAGGCGGGCTTCTCGCAGATGGTGCTCGCGCGCGAGCTCTCGCTCGCCGAGGTCGCCGCCTGCCGCGCCGCGCTCCATTCGGCGCGCATCGAGTACTTCATCCACGGCGCGCTCTGCGTGAGCTTTTCGGGCCAGTGCTACATCAGCGAGGCGATCACGGGACGAAGCGCCAACAGGGGCGCCTGCGCGCAGCTCTGCCGCCTGCCCTACGACGTCTACACGGAGTCGGGCGAGCAGATCGCCCGCCGCAGCCACGTGCTTTCGCTGCGCGACAACAACCAGACCGACAACCTCGAGGCCCTGATTGACGCGGGCGTCTCGTCCTTCAAGATCGAGGGCCGCCTCAAGGACCTCGTCTACGTGAAGAACATCACAGCCTGGTACCGTCAGAAGCTCGATGCCATCATCGCGCGACGCCCCGAACTCTCCCGCACCTCCGACGGCGTCTCGACCTTCAGCTTCACGCCCGATCCCGAGAAGAGCTTCCAGAGGAGCCGAACCGACTACTTCGTGCACGGCCGTCAGTTTGAAAAGCCCTACGAACTCGCCCAGCTCGAGAGCCCCAAGAACACGGGCAGCCCCGTCGGCCGCTGCGAGCGCGTCGAGCCGGGCGAAATCCTCGTGCGTCCCGCCGCGGGCGTCTCGCTTGCCAACGGCGACGGCCTCACCTATCTCGGCGACGACGAGGAGGTCCACGGCCTTGCCGTCAACCGCGCCGATCCCGCCGGCAGAGGCCTCGTCAGGCTCACGCTGCGCAACCGCCGCGAACTCCCCGAGGGGCTTCGCCGCGGCATGACGCTCATGCGCAACCTCGACCGCTCCTTCGTGCGCGAGCTCTCGGGCGAGTCCGCCGTGCGCCGCATTCCGATCGTCATGACCTTCCTCGTCGAGGACGACGCGCTCACGCTCATCGTGACCGACGGCCGCGAATGCGCCGAAGCTCATGTGGCGATGGATCTCGACGCCCCCTCGAACCCCGAGCGCAACAGGGAGACGCTCATCAGGAACCTCGGCAGGCTCGGCGACACGCTCTACACGGCCTCCGACATCTTCGTGCCCGAGGACCTCGACGTCTTCGTGCCCGCCTCGGTTGTCAACATGATGCGCCGCGAAGCCGTCGACGCGCTCACGAAGATGCGCGAGGAAGCCCGGGTCCGTCCCGGCCGCGCCCCCGTCGACGACGAGGCGCCCTATCCCGACCGCATCCTCGGCTTCGCCGCCAACGTCGCCAACGATGCCGCGCGCGAGTTCTACGAGCGCCACGGCGCCCGCGTGACCGCGCCCGCCTTCGAGATCAAGCCCGTGGAGAAGGCGGATCTCATGACCTGCCGCCACTGCATCCGCGCCGCGCTCAAGCGCTGTCCGAAGATGCTCAAGGCCTTCCCCGAACTGCTCGAGAAGACGCCGCGCGAAGCCTTCAGGCCCGAGCCGCTCGTCCTCGTCAACTCGTCGGGCGAGCGCTTCGAGGCGATTTTCCACTGCAAGGCCGATCCCTGCTTCATGACGATCACGCACGCCGACGACGCGAGCGGCTCCCGCTCAGCGGGATAAAATGAAGGGTCGCCCCATCCTCCGGCTCCCAACCCCATGACGAACGACGAAGAACCGATCGAGCTCCTGATGCCATCCGCCGCCATGCAGCCCGTCCTTTCGGACCTGCGTGCCGCGCTCGTGCGCCTCGGCGACGTGAAGACCAGATCCGCGCCTCGCGTCTGGGACAACATTGACTTCGAGGGCACGGCCGCGAACATCGCGCGCTTCACGCTCTGGACGGAGGGATGGGATGAAGGCGTCATCCCTGCGGGCGACGTCAACGCTGCAAGCGACGTCGGCCACCGCCTCTCGACCGAGCTTGAGATCATGTCGCCCGACGACCTCGAGGAACGCTTCCGCGTGATCGTCGACGGCGCCCCCGTCACCAGGCTCTACCGCCGCATCTCCGACGCCCAGACCGTCAGCCGCCTGATGAAGGACACCATGGCGCTCGGCTGGTCGGGCTTCGACATGCTCGCGCTCTCGCCCGCCGAGCAGGAGACGATGCGCCGCAGGCGCATGTTCGTCGACGCCTTCCGCAACGACTTCGACTGGACGCGCCTGCGCGCCCTCGAACTCTCCCAGAGCGCCGCGCTTCTCGAGGCCGCGCTATACGTCGAGATGGTCCAGCCCGCCGACATCGAACGCCTGAGACGCCGCATCGCGGGCGAGGCGATCGCGCGCTGCGCGAGCTGGACCGCATTCGCCCGTGCGCTTCTGTGCGCACGCACCTTCTGCAGCCTCAGGGACGGGGCGCTCAGCACCCGAAGCAGGATCGCGGAGGACGAGGCGAGGCTCACGGCTCTCCTCTCGGGCCCCTGGCAGTCCGCCTGGCCGCGCGTCGCGCCGTAGGGCGCAGCCGGGCAGAATGCCCTCCTGAGAACCGTTCTAATCCGTTTTCCCTAAAGCATTCCGCCCAAGCGCTCTGAAGTCGCTCAACAAAGTGCGAAATTCCCTCTTGCAGAGCGCATCAAGGAGACATCAAGAGCCTTCGTTCGAGTCACAATGACTGAAACGCCGGTGCCGCGCACCGGCCCCAGTCACAGACACCCGGAGAGCATCATGCCCCTGAACCGCCGCAATTTCCTCGGAGCCGCCGCCCTTGGCGCGGGCTCCCTCATGCTCGGCTCCGCGCAGGCCGCGCCTGCGCCCGCCCTGCCCAAGTTCACGCCGCCCACGGCCAAAAAGCCGATGGCGCTCTGCTTCAACGAAAATCCGCTCGGCCTCACGCCCGCCGCCCGCGACGCCGCGATCGCAGCCCTGCCCGACGCCAACCGCTACCCGTTCGTCGCAGCCGAAAGGCTCCGCAAGGCCTGCGCCGACTTCATGGGCGGCAAGCCCGAGAACGTGATGCTCTCGCACGGCTCCGCCGAATCGATCCGCGCGAGCATCGAGGCCCACATCCGTCCCGGCGTCTGCCTCATCTGTCCCGAACTCACCTACAGCGACGGCGCCGACACGGCCCGCAAGAACAACGTCAAGGTCGTCACCGTGCCGATGGGCGCGAAGTGGTCCGTCGACCTTGAGGCCATGAAGAAGACCGTCGCGGGCATCAACGGCCCCGTCATCGTCTACTTCGTCAACCCGAACAACCCAACCTCGACCATCGTCGACTCGAAGGCCCTTCACGACTGGATCCGCTCTCGTCCGGCCGACGTCTTCTTCGTCATCGACGAGGCCTACGCCGAATACGTCCGCGATCCGTCCTTCGTCTCCTGCAAGACGCTCGTCGACGAGGGGCTCGAAAACCTGTGCGTGCTCAAGACCTTCTCGAAGATCTTCGCCATGGCCGGCATGCGCCTCGGCTTCACCTATGCCGCGCCCGCCGTCGTCAACAAGGTCCGCACCCAGGTCGCCTACGACATCATGCTCAACAACTCGGCCATCGCCGCCGCGCTCGTCGAGCTCGAAGACAAGGACTTCATCCCGAACTCCCGCAGGGCCAACGAGGACGCCCGCGTGATCGTCTGCAAGACCCTCGACGAACTCGGCATCGAGTATCTCGACAGCCAGACGAACTTCATCTTCATGAACCTCAAGGCCCCGCTCAAGCCCTTCCAGGACCGCATGAAGGCGGAGAACATCCTCGTCGGCCGCCCGTTCCCGCCCGCCGTCGAATGGTGCCGCGTCTCGCTCTCGACGCCCGACGACATGAAGTACTTCGCCGCGAAGCTCAAGGAGTTCCGCCGGAAGGGCTGGGTCTGATCCGATGAGCCTTCCGCCGCGGGACGACCGTCCCGCGACGCCTTGAAAAAAATCCCGCGCGCCGCTGCCGGCCGTGGGATTTTTCCTTTCCGCTTCCCTTCGGCCGCCGTTCGACCCAGGACCTCATCAGGCCTTCAGATAGCTCTCGCCCGCCTCCGTGAGCGGGATGCCCGCCGCGCGGATGCTGCCCGCGATCTCGGCGATGCACTGCCTGATTTCGGGCCAGAGGCTCTCCGAGGTGACAGGCCAGAAGACGTAGAAGGGAATCGTGAGCGGGTTCTCGAGGGGGACCGCCGCGCAGTCGTCCGAGACGCTCATCGCCGCGAGCTCGTCCGTGATGTGCACGCCGATGCCGCGCTTGACGAACCTCAGCGCCACCTGCGTCGAGGAGAGTTCGGCCACGATCCTGTCGGGCGTGAGCGCGGGATGCAGGCTCCTGATGTACTCGCGCTCAAGCTTGTCGGCGGAAAGCAGGATGAAGTTCTCGTGCGCATAGTCCTCGAGCCTCACCTTCTCCATCCGGCTCATGGGATTGGTCTTCGGAACCACCAGCCTGAAGGGCAGGTGCGCGATCGCCTCCTTCTGCAGGTCGTCGTGACTGCTGAGCAGCGTGCCGAAGCCCACGTCGAAGGGATGCGAGAACTTAGAGTAGTAGATGTCGCGGCTCTGGTGCACGTCCATCGTGATCCTCAGCGTCTCTTCGTGGGCCTTGAGGATCTTCGCCACTGCGGGAATGATCACGTTGCTGCAGTGGCGGGCGAGCACGGCAATGCGCAGTTGCTTCTTCGTCGAGGCCCTCTGCTTCGGAAAGTCCTCGAGCATGTGCCAGGCGCGCATCGACTCCTTCGCCACGCGATAGAACGCCTTGCCGTCCTCGGTGAGCGTCAGGTTCTTCGTCGAGCGGTCGAAGAGCCTGCAGCCGAGCCTGTCCTCGAGCTGGCTCACCGCCCTGCTCGCCGCGGGCGCGCTCATCGCGTTCTGGTTCGCGGCCGAGAGGAGCGAACCCGTCTCCACCACCGCGCAAAAGAGCTTGATCGACCTTGCCTTCAGTTCCATTTCATCCTCCTTCCGGACCTCACCGACAATTTCATTTTCCGCAATCCGCCGTGCAATATTTGCATTTTACAAAATAAAAGGCATAAGGCAAAATACTTTCCAACACGGCAGGCACGGCCTGAGACACCCAGCCTGCAACTCTCCGAAACACAAGCAACACGGCCGATTCAGAGGACATCTGATCGGCCGTGTTGCTTTTGAGGCGGAGTGCACATCCCACAAGACCCCAGTCAACTCGACGAGAAAAAAATGGCCATTTACGACCCCAAGTCCCGCGTAGCGGAAGAGTTCATCAACGATCAGGAAATCCGCGACACGCTCGCCTACGCCGAAGAGCACAAGTCGGACGCTCCGCTGCTCATGAGCATCCTTGACAAGGCCGCCCAGTTCAAGGGCCTGACCCACCGCGAAGCCGCCGTGCTGCTCGCCTGCGACGTCAAGGAGGTCAACGACAGGATCTTCGAGACCGCCATCAAGGTGAAGGAGCACATCTACGGCAGCCGCATCGTGCTCTTCGCGCCGCTCTACCTCTCGAACTACTGCGTCAACACCTGCACGTACTGCCCGTACCATGCCAAGAACAAGAGCATCGTGCGCAAGAAGCTCACGCAGGAGGAGATCCGCAACGAGGTGATCGCGCTCCAGGACCTCGGCCACAAGCGCCTGCTCCTTGAGGCGGGCGAGCACCCCAAGCACAATCCGATCGAGTACATCCTCGAGTCCATCAAGACCATCTACTCGATCAAGCACAAGAACGGCGCCATCCGCCGCCTCAACGTGAACATCGCCGCCACGACGGTCGAGAACTACCGCAAGCTTCACGAGGCCGAGATCGGCACCTACCAGCTCTTCCAGGAGACCTACAACCGCAAGGCTTACGAGGAGCTGCATCCGAAGGGACCGAAGTCCGACTACGCCTACCACACCGAGGCGCACGACCGCGCCATGGAAGGCGGCATCGACGACGTGGGGCTCGGCGTGCTCTTCGGGCTTGATCTCTGCCGCTACGACTTCGTCGGCCTGCTCATGCACGCCGAGCATCTTGAAGCCGTCTGGGGCGTCGGTCCGCACACGATCTCCGTGCCGCGCATCTGCCCGGCCGACGACATCGATCCGGCCTCCTTCGAGAACGCCGTGCCCGACGACCTCTTCCTCAAGATCGTCGCGCTCATCCGCATGGCCGTGCCCTACACCGGCATGATCATGTCGACCCGCGAAGGCCAGCGCATCCGCACCGAAGCCCTCAAGCTCGGCATCTCCCAGATCTCCGGCGGCTCCCGCACGTCCGTGGGCGGCTACGCCATCCGCTCCGTCCAGGAGATGGAGGAGAAGACCGAACAGTTCGAGACGAACGACCGCCGCTCGCTCGACGAAATCGTCCGCTGGCTCCTCGAGAACCACTACCTTCCGTCCTTCTGCACGGCCTGCTACCGCGCCGGCCGCACGGGCGACCGCTTCATGGAATGGGCCAAGGACGGCAGCATCGCCACGTACTGCCAGGCCAACGCCATCATGACGATGAAGGAGTACATGTGCGACTACGCCTCGAAGGAAACCCGCGAGGCCGGCGAGCGCGTCATCGCCAACGAACTCCCGAAGATTCCGCACGAGAAGATCCGCATCGCCAGCGAAAAGCGCCTGATCCGCATCGCCGACGGCGAACGCGACTTCCGCTTCTGATCTTCAGGCCCATCGACCTTCCGATCAATTCGCGGGGACTCCTACGGAAGCCCCGCGACCGAACACAGGGGAAAAAGGCCCTGCGGACCACATCGGTCCGCAGGGCCTTTTTGGTGTGCCAGGCATGGGCACAATCTAACG
>NZ_KQ968516.1:0-1080 GCF_001578585.1 Sutterella sp. KLE1602 | reverse complement strand
GAAGTCAGATGTTTCCTTGCGGCATTTCTATGAACTTGCAATTTGAAGACGGACGTTCCGAAGACGGCCGCCTCAGGGGAGGCGGTCCCGTCGCCTCTCACCTTGCGGCGAACCTTGCCGACACCGCCGCCTTCGTCTCCTTCGTGAACTGCAACGACTCGCGGATCTTCCTCACGGTCCTGCGCAGCGTGGCGTCGTCAAGGCGGCCTTCTGCGCGCCAAGACTCGATGCGCGAGCAGACGGCCTCAAGGTCCGCCGTCGCGAGCATGGAGAGGCACCAGGCAAGCGACATCGAAAGATAGTAGTCACCCGAGGCGGCAAGCACGAGCGCCCTGCTCGTCCCGCCTCCCAGAAGGTCGAGCGCCGCCTGCGTCCATCGGGCGTCGCGGTAGTGCTCAAGGAGCCAGACCTCCGCCACGCGCACGGTCCAGGGATCGTCCGAGGCGAGCTTTTCGCCGACGTAGCCGATGAGCTCCTCCCTGTTCTCCCTGAAGACCTTGACAGCCGATCCCGTCAGGTCGCAGGTCGCCCAGCCCGTCATGTGCGGCAGGAGCCTGTCGACGAAGGCGAGCCGCTCCTCGAGCTCGAGCGCCTTCGCGCCGCCCGCCACGATCACGCAGACCATCAGCGCCTCCTGGGAGGCGAAGCCGCCCGCAGCGAGCATGGCGTTGAGAAAGGCGCGCACGTCCTCCGTGCGCATGACGTCTCGGGCCACTCTTCGCACGAGCGGCATGCGCACGCCGAGGCGATCGGTGACGCCGGGCTGGAGGCTGTCGCCGAAGGCCTTGCAGGCGGGATCGGCCAGAGTTGAGAGGCGGTCATGGAGTTCGTCGGGGGTCATGGTTTCGGGATTTCGTTCGAAATCAAATGGAAGACTGTTGAAAAAGCCGCCCCGGCGAAAACGCCGGGAGCGGCTTCATGGCGGATCCGGACGCAGAACGCGGATGCGCCCCGTCATCGAGTCCTCTTACTTGGCGGCCTTGGCGGCAGCCTCGCCCGCGATGCGGCCGAAGACGATGATGTCCGTGTAGGCGTTGCCGCCGAGACGGTTCGTGCCGTGCGTGACGCCGGTCACTTCAC
>NZ_KQ968515.1:0-16274 GCF_001578585.1 Sutterella sp. KLE1602 | reverse complement strand
TGGATGGGGAATGCGCGGGGAATCCGTTCAAAAAGCATTCTGCGTAGAACTACGAGAAATTCCCAATAAGGAACCGTGCATCGGATAAGGATCGCCCTGCTACACTCTTTCGTCGCCACACCCATTGAATGAAGGAGTCCATCATGGCCTATCTGCCCGAAGTCGCCACCGTTCTCAAGCTCGCCTTCGAGCATGAAGGCTGGACCTACGGGTTCGACGCCGGCACCGGCACGCTCGACGCAGGGTTCGACCTTGACTGCCGCATCGGCCAGACCCCGCTCTACATCCATCTTCTCGAGGACGTGGTGCTCTGCCACGCCTACGCGCCCTTCAAGGTCGCCGAAGAAGACCGCCGCCGCGTGATGGAGTTCGTCACGCGCGCCAACTGCGGCCTCAAGCTCGGCAACTTCGAAATGGACCTCGACACGGGCGTCGTCTGCTTCAAGACGACCTTCTGCCTGACGGGCGTGCCCCTGCCGACCCGCGGCGCCATGACCGAACTCGTGCGCGGCGCGCTCTCGGTGCTCGAGGACTACGGCAATGCGCTCGACGACGTCGTCAAGGGCAGGAAGACGCCCTCCGAGGCCGTGCGTGAAGCGGAACGCAATTGATGCGCCAACCGGCGGTTCTCAGACATGACAAAGGGACGGTGCGGTTTTTCCGCAATCCGTCCCTTTTTCGTTTTTCAGGCCTCTTCAACAGGCCGCTTCAGTTCATCAGAGGCTTCTTGCCTCGACGGGCAGGAGCGCGAGCTCCATCTCGGCGTCAAGTTCGCGTCCCGCCTTCATGAAGACGGCTGCGAGCATGCGGCGAAGGCGCACGGCGGTGAGCTCGGGCGAGATGACCTCAAGGGTCGGCGTCACGGGCGCATCGGCGGGCGACAGAATCGTGAGGGCGGCGGCAAGGCGCTCGCACGCGGCCTCGTCTGCGGGCAAGGCGGCCATGGCGGCGCTCGACGAGGTCAAGCGCAACGCGCAAATGGCGCTCGGCGGCGTCGAAGTCCCCGAGGGCCGCAGCGCACTGGGCGCGGTAGGAGGAGACGGCGGCCGAAGCCTCGGGTCCCGACTCGTCGCCCAACATCATCAGGGCGGACGCGTGGTCACCCGAGCCGATCACGGCGGCAATGTCTGCAAGCAGCGCTCGCGGCAGACGGTTGCTCATCTCTTCTCTCCTTTCACTCTGTCTCTGTTCTTGGCCGGTCAAAACGCACGCGTGGTGCGCAGTGCATGAATTGTACGCGTACAGGCGCGAACTGCTCTGAATTATCGTGCAGGGTCTCAGACCTTCCCTGCGTCCCCGCCCGACTTGCCCGCCTGAACGGGCGGCAGGCTCGAGTTGATCTCCCTGCGCGCCGCAGCCGTGCGTTCGAAATAGGTCCTGTAGCCCTCGTAGTCGTCGGCGGCCACGAGCCCCTTGAGATGCGTGAGGGCGGCCTCGAAGCGGCTGATGCCGTCGAGGATGGCCGTGCGGTTCGCTCTCGTGATGTCTGCCCACATGCGCGCGTCGGCGGCCGCGATGCGGGTCGTGTCGCGAAATCCCCCGCCTGCGGCGGCAAGCGCCGTCCGGCTCTCGGGGGACGAGACGGCCATGTCCATGAGCGCGAAGGCGATCATGTGGGGCACGTGGGAGACCATCGCGTAGATGCGGTCATGCTCCTCGGGCGTCATCTCGACGACCGTGAGGCCCGCCGCACGCCAGAGGTCGACGACGACGGCCGCATCCTCAAGATCGGATTCGGGCAGCGGCGTCACGACACCCGTTGCGCCCCTGTAGAGGGTCGGCGTCGCAAACTCGAGCCCCGCCTTTTCAGCGCCCGCAATCGGATGAAGCGGCACGTAGTGACGGATACGCTCGGGGCGCGCGTTCAGGCGCACGGCCGTGATCACGCTGCCGCGCACGCTGCCCGCGTCCGTGATGACGGCGTCGACGGGCGCGGCGCGGTCGACCTCCTTCATGACGGCGCCCATGGCCAACACGGGGACCGCGAGAAGCACCAGGTCGGCGTCGAGCACGCCCTCGACGATCGAGGGCGTCACGCGGTCGGCGATCCCCCGCTCAAGGGCGAGCGAGAGCGTTGCGGGATTCGTGTCGACCGCCGTGATCGAGAGCGATCCGCCTGGAAAGCGGCCCTCGGCATGCGCCTGCTTCCAGGCGAGCGCGGCCGAGCCGCCGATGAGTCCGAGTCCGATGATGGTGATGCGCATGGGTGCGTCCGTCTGTTTATGCCGTGTCTGGAATGTGTCAGGCAATCATAGGTTACGACACGGGTCTGCGCCATAAGGCATAGACCTCAGGGGTTTCCACCGCTCATTGAAAGTCCTCGATGTGACTGCGGATGTAGTCGTCGGCCCAGGCCTCGTTGACGACGGCCTCGTCGATTTCGTCGAGCTTCATCACGTCCCTCACCATCGCGTAGTAATCCATGTCGAGAAGAATGCGAGTGAGCACTTCACCTTCGGTGCCAAGCACGTAGAAGGAGTGTTCGGGCGAGCCCTTGAGGAAACGCAGCTGCACCTTGCGGTAGAAGCGGTTTTCCGCGAGGAAGGCGTCGGTCATGAAGCACTTGACGACCTCGATCACGCGGTCGTCGAGCCCGGCCGCGAAGATCTGGGCCTTTTCGACGAGGGCGTTCGGGTCGATCACGACGCGGTAGTCGTAGTCAAGCGGGAAGCCCGTCTCAGCAAAGAGCTTCTGCTTCTCCCTGAATTCGTTCACCATCTCGCCCGCGACGCGCAGGTCGGTCGTGGCGGGATAGTCGACCATGACCTTTGAGGTCATGTCGGTGAAGCGAAGCGGATAGTAGCCGTTGCCCGTCGCATGGCAGTGCGGGCATTCATAGGCGAAGAGCTCGCCCCTCATGAGCTTTTCCGCCGCTTCGGGGTATTTCTCTGCGACGAGATTCTCCCAGAGCGTGAAGGTGATCGTGCCGCCGCACTTCGGACATGCGGCTTCCTCGTCGTGATGATCGGCCACGGCGCAACTCCTTAGAGTGATGTTGATGGTGCGCAGAGTCTAGCGGAGCTTCGTTGCGCCTGCCTTACGTCCGATCTCGTCCTTCCTTGCCCGTCAGGCGCCCGCCTCGAGCACGGCCCTCACCTCCTCGGGCGTCCTGACGCCGAGCTTTCTCAGAGCCGACGCCCTGTGCACCTCGACCGTACGCACGGCGATCGAGAGTCTTTCGCCGATGAGCCTGTTCGTGAGTCCCTCGGCCACGAGCCTCGCGATGTCGCGCTCCCTGTTCGTGAGCTCCGCGCAGCGCGCCTTCGCCGTCTCGCCGTCAAGCACCGCGCCCGCGCCGCTCAGGCTCTCAAAGGCCGTGGACGCGATCACGGCCAGAAGCCGCTCGTTGTCGACGGGCTTCTGGATGAAGTCCGCTGCGCCTTCATGGAGCGCCATCACGGCCATGTCGATGTCGCCATGCCCCGTGAGAAAGATGACGGGCAGGCTGAAGCCGCGCTCGTTCATGACGGCCTGCGCCTCAATGCCCGTCAGTCCCGGCATACGCACGTCCATGACGACGCAGCCCGGCACCGATGGTGCGTCCCCTCTGAAAAAGTCGTTCGCCGACCTGTAGTCGGCCACGCGCCAGCCCTCGGTCTCGAGCACGAAGCGAAGCGCGTCGCGAAGCGAATCGTCGTCATCCACAATGCGCACGAGCGCTCCCTGCTGCACCCGCGCGAGCTCCGTGGGCGTGAGCGTTCTGATCTGTCGTCTTGCCATGCTTGCGTCTCCCGGCCTCAGGAGGCCTTCTCGTCCCTGTTGTCTCGAACAGCATTATCGCCTGTCGCCAAGGAATCGTCATCCAAAGGCGACGGCTCTCCGGAGACCTCCCTCACGGGCACGGTCACGCGGGCCACGAGCCCGCCCTGACGGCGTGCGCTGAAGGCGAGCCTGCCGCCGTAGGCCTCGAGGATGCCGCGCACAATCGAAAGCCCGAGTCCGAGCCCTTCGGCCTTCGTGGAGCCGAGTCCTCTGTTGAGGCGCTCGACGGTCTCGCGCGTCCCGCCGCCGTCGTCGGCCACGGTGATGATCGCGCGTTCGTCCTCCTCGGAGAGCGTCACCACGACCTCGCCCGCGCCGCCCGCGGCGTCGGACGCCTCGAGCGCATTCTTCATGAGGTTGAGTGCAACGAGCTCCATCTCGAGAGGATCGGCCGTCACGACGGGCTCGTCGGTGACGATGACCCTGAGCGCCGTGCTGTAGCGTCCCGTGGTCTTGAGGTCGGCCGCCGCCCTGTCGACCTGCTCGCGCAGGCTTACGAGGACGCGGGTGGGCTGCTCGGCCTTCGCGTAGCTTCTCACGCGCGCGACGATCTCGTTGGCGCGTTCGGTCTGCCGATCCAGCCTGTCGATGACGTCCGTCATCCTGGCGGTGTCGGTCGAGCCGTTGCCGAGCATCCTTCTCAGGCCGAAGCTGTAGAGCGAGATGGCACCGAGCGGCTGCCTCATCTCGTGCGCGAAAATGACGGAAAGTTGCGCCACCACGCCGGCACGCTCAAGGCGTTCGATGCGCTGGGCCGCCCCCTGGGCCTCCTCCTTGAGGACCTGCAGCTCGGCAAGGGACTGCCTCAGGGCGGCCGTCCGCTTGTGCACGAGCTGCGTCACACGCACGCTGTGCAAAGTCAGGCCCGCGACAAGGACCCCCGCGAGCATGAGCCAGTGCCAGTACTCGGCGATGAAGCGCTTCAGGCTCCAGGTGTTGAGATAGGCATAGGGCCCCGTTCTTGTCTCGCGAAAGAGCTTGTCGACCGAGCTGTAGTCGGTCGCCACGCCCCAGTAGATGCCGTTGGCACCCGTGGGCTTCAGAGCGAGAAGGGCCTGCGTCACGGAGCGCGAGACCCTCGGATCCGTCACCTTTGTGGTTCCCACGGTCCAGGTCGGATAGAGCTCGGTGGATCTGGCACAGACCTCGCCCGGTCCGTCCTTTCTGTTGATCACCTTGAATCTGCCCTGATGCTCGGGATGGCGCTCGAGCCACTCCTCCAGAAAACAGAGTCGCAGGAAGGCGACGTCAGCCGTACCGTCAAGCAGGTGCCTCGGCGCCGTCTCCATCGCGTCATCGTCGCCCAGATAAAGCGTCTCGCGGAAGAACCCGTCCACCTTGATCCCCTGCTTCATCATCTCGCCATAGGGGACGAGCAGCCCCGTGAAGGCCGTTGGCGTCGAAGTAGCGAGCACGCCGCCCTTCAGGTCCCTCAGGGACTCGATGTCCGAACGGTCGGCGGCCGCCACGATCGCCGTGCCTTCGCCGTGGTTCGGGTCGGGATAGGAAAGCGAAACGGCCGAGACGAGCGACTTGACGCCTTCGTCGGCAAGACGCCTGTAAAAGCCAGCGCTCGAGAGAAAGACGTCCACATCGCCCCGCTTGATCGCCTCGCTGAGCTCCGTGAGCGAAAGGTGCGCCACTTGCACGCGGTCCTCGCCGAAGTACTGCTTGAGCGCCGCGACGGACGCGGGCACGATCTCCTCGTTGGGCGACGGGCGAACGTACTTCACAATCGCCAACCTCACAGGTCTCTTTACATTGACAGGCGGTGTCGAAAATCTATGGGCGGGCGCTCGCAAAAGCGTTGCATCAACGGGATAAACCTCGTCGTCGGACCGAGCCGTTGCATCTCCCGGTATAAAGCTAACCGACATCAGAAGAACGGCCACAAGGACGGATAACACACGGACAGCGGCCCCGTCGAAGGCTGCCAGACAATTCCAGAACCGATGCAATCCGAAACCTTTATAAATCTGTGCAAACATGACTTAGAGGACTTCGAAGGAAGATTTTCATTCATCATACGGGCTTTTGGGTGCCGACGACGACACCTGGGCAAACCCTTCCTCGTAAAAACCCTAGCAAAAACGAGATCCTTGATTTTTCACATTCACCACTAGAGGTGACGCAAGCGAAGAATGCGTCCTGTCGAAGCTCGGGACCCTTGATGTCCAAGCACTTCGTCAATGACTCATACACGAGAAACTCGAGAAACTCGAGAAACTCGTGAAACACAGGACCGCAGGCGTCCAGCCCCATCTGCAGTCCATCAAACAAGGAGAAATTTCCATGCAGGAAAAGACATTCGCGCTCAGCCGTCGTGCTCTTCTTCGCACAGCCGCCGTCGGCGCCGCAGCCACCGCGGCCACCGCCACGATCCCGTCCGTCGTCATGGCCGCCGATGGCGTTGCTGCCGACACGTCGAAGATCCGCAACTTCGACATGATCGAGGCCTTCTATCGCGAATACCCGAAGAAGCTCGCCGTCGTGCGCGGCACGCTCAACCGTCCGCTCACGCTCACGGAAAAGATCCTCTTCACGCACCTCTACCATCCGGAAAGCCTGCGTGAATTCAAGCGCGGAGTCGACTACATCGAACTTCGCCCGGACCGCGCCGGCACGCATGACATCGGCGGCCCGATGGCCATCATTCAGTTCCTCTCCTCGGGCAAGGAACGCATCGCACTGCCCGCAGCGCTCGTCTGCGACCACCTCGTTCAGGCCAACGTCGGCGCCATTCCCGACCTCAAGGTCGCCGAAAAGGGCAACGTCGAAACGTACGAGTTCCTGCGCGACGTCTCCCGCCGCTACGGCTTTGACTTCTGGCCCGCCGGCTCCGGCATCTGCCATCAGGTCTTCATGGAAAACTACAACTTCCCGGGTTGCATGATGCTCGTGACCGACTCCCACACCCCGACGGCCTGCGGCATGGGCATGCTCGCCATCGGCGTGGGCGGTGCCGACCTCGTCGACGCCCTTATGGGCATGGAATGGGAGCTCAAGATGCCGAAGATCATCGGCGTCAAGCTCACCGGCCAGCTTCAGGGCTGGGCCTCCGCCAAGGACGTGATCCTCAAGCTCACCGGCATGCTCAGCACCAAGGGCGCCACGAACTGCGTCGTCGAGTTCTTCGGCGAAGGCGCCGCCACGCTCTCCGCCTCCGGCAAGGCCACGATCGGCAACATGGGTGCTGAAATGGGCGCCACGACCTCCGTCTTCGCCTACGACGACTCCATGGCCCGCTACCTCGCCGCCACGGGCCGTCAGGCCGTTGCCGACCTCGCCTCCAAGGTCGACCTCGCCGCCGACAAGGAAGTCTATGCCGACCCGGCCAAGTACTACGACCGCGTCGTCGAGATCAACCTCTCCGAACTCGAACCGCACATCAACGGTCCGTTCTCGCCCGACGCCGCCATGCCGATCTCGAAGGTCGCCGAAACGGTCAAGGCCAAGGGCTATCCGCAGCAGCTTCAGGTCGCCCTGATCGGCTCCTGCACGAACTCCTCCTACGAGGACATCACCCGCGCCGCCTCCATTGCCCGTCAGGCACTCGAAAACGGCGTCGAGATCAAGACCCCGCTGATGGTCGTTCCCGGCTCGACCCGCATCTACGACACGCTCAAGCGCGACGGCGTCCTCGAGGTCTTCGAAAAACTCCACGCCACCGTCCTCGCCACCGCCTGCGGTCCCTGCATCGGCCAGTGGAAGCGCACGATCGGCAACCTCAAGGGCGACAAGACGCCCAACTCCATCATCGAGTCCTTCAACCGCAACTTCGCCGGCCGCAACGACGGCAACCCGCTCACCAACGCCTTCCTCGCCTCGCCTGAAATGGTCATGGCCATGGCCATCAACGGCGACCTGACGTTCAACCCGCTCGAGGGCACGGTCCGCACCGCCAAGGGTACGAACATGAAGCTCGCCGCCCCGGTCGGTCAGGAACTCCCCGCCAAGGGCTTCGTCTCCGACATCAAGGGCTGCGTCATTCCCGACTTCGAGAAGATCGAGATCAAGGTGAGCCCGACGGCCGAACGCATCCGCCTGCTCGAGCCGTTCCCCGCCTGGGACGGCCAGGACTTCACCGCCCTTCCGCTCCTCATCAAGGCCAAGGGCAAGTGCACGACCGACCACATCTCCCCGGGCGGCAAGTGGCTTCCGTACCGCGGCAACATCGACCGCATTTCGGACAACCTGCTCGAACGCGCCGTCAACGCCTTCAACGGAGTCTCCGGCAAGGTCTGGAATACGGACACGAACGCCTATGACACGCCCGCCAAGGTTGCGCGCCACTATCGCAACAACAACATCGCCAGCGTGATCGTCGGCGACGACAACTACGGCGAAGGCTCCTCGCGCGAACATGCCGCCATGGAACCGCGCTATCTCAACGTCCGCGTCGTCCTCGCCAAGAGCCTCGCCCGCATCCACGAGTCCAACCTCAAGAAGCAGGGCATCCTCGCACTCACCTTCGTGAATCCGGCCGACTACGACAAGATTCAGGAAAAGGACCGCATCTCGGTTCTCAACCTGAACACCCTTGCGCCCAACAGCCGCGTCGTCATCGAACTCACGCATGAAAACGGCACGAAGGAACGCTTCGAGGCGAAGCACTCCTACAACGAGAAGCAGTTGAGCTGGTTCCGTGCCGGCTCCGCCCTGAACGCTCTCAAGGCCTGACCTTAAGAGACGCTTCAGAAAGTGACGTTTCGTTGACCTCATGCGGCACTACGTAGTGGTGCCTCAAGAGGACAATGCATACAGCTCCTCGACGACAACAGGGCGGGGCTCACAAAAGCCACAGAAACCGGATGGAGTCCCGCCCACCCTACAGATTCTTCCCCCTAAATGACGGAATCCCCGACCCGGATTCCCAGGAGATCAACAATGTCTCATACCGATATGAGCCGCCGCGGTCTTCTCAAGACCTCCTTCCTCGGTGCCGCCGCTGCCGGCGCCACCGGCTTCGGCCTCTCCTCCCAGGCCCAGGCAAAACAGGCCGCCAACGCCCAGACCTATGACGCCGTCGTTCTCGGCGCAGGTCCTGCCGGCCTGATCGCCGCCATCACGGCCCACGACGCCGGCGCCAAGGTCGTCGTGCTCGAAAAGCGCGACCGTCCCGACGGCAACGCCATCTTCGCCCTCGGCTCCATCTGCGGCTGGGGCACGCGCCACCAGGCCGAACAGGGCATCAAGGACACGGCTGACGACTTCTATGCCATGATGATGGACGTCTCCAAGCAGATGGGCGACAAGGCTCTCAACCGCTGCTACACGGATAACATCTCCGCCGGCATCGACTGGCTCGAAAAGGACATCGGCGTCAAGTTCGGCAAGATCCGCCCGATGCCGTATCCGCGTCTGGGCCGTACCTGCCGCGTCATGGGCGAAGGCCTCACCGGCGGCGCCCAGCTCGTGCAGAAGCTTCTTGCCGCCTGCGCCAAGCGCGGCATCGAAGTGAAGTACCAGCACAAGGCCGTTGAGCTCATTCACGACGACCTCTATGCCGTGAAGGGCGTCAAGGTTGCCACTCCGGAAGGCTTCAGGACCTTCATGGCTAAGGGCGGCGTCTGCATCGCCACGGGCGGCTTCTCGGCCAACCCCGAAATGGTCGACCGCTACATCGGCGGCTGGGCCACCCGCATGGTGTTGCGCGGCTCCAAGTCCACGACGGGTGAAAACATCTCGCTGTGCATGCCGCTCTACACGAAGTTCGTGAACATGGACCAGTTCCACTCCGGCCCGATCATCGGCGCCACGCACGTGAACCCGGCCGACGTCCTCAACTCCGGCTACGGCGTCCAGTTCAACACCTCCGGCGTGCGCTTCATGGACGAAAACAACACGTACGTGATCAAGGCCCGCACCACCGGCCAGATGACGCTCGACAACATGGCCTGGGTCATCGTCGACAGCACCTGCCCGGTCCTCGACAAGGTCATTCCGAAGTTCGACCGCCTCAACAGCCCGTACGGCAAGGCCGACACGATCGAAGAGCTCTGCAGGCAGGTCAAGCTCCCGGTTGAAAAGGTCGTCAAGACGATCAAGGAATACAACGAAGCCGTCAAGTCCGGCAAGCTCGGCGAAATGAACCCGCCCTGCACCTACAAGAAGCCCCACGAAGTCGCCAAGGCTCCGTTCTACGCCGTGCCCTTCCAGGGCGGCATGACGGCCACCTTCGGCGGCCCGCTCATCAACGTCAAGGCTGAAATCCAGAACCTCGACGGCACGAGCATCCCGGGCCTCTACGCAGTAGGCAACTCCGCAGGCGGCATCTTCTTCCACAACTACGCTGGCGGCGCACAGCTCGGTGCCGCGACGGTCTTCGGCCGCATCGCCGGCAACGAAATCGCCGCCCGCGCAAAGGCCCAGAAGAACTAATTTCCGGAGTATCGAATCATGACCAAAACCATCACCATGGCGCTTGTCGCCACCCTCGGTCTGGGCCTTGCCTTCGGCGCCTGCGCTGCTGAAAAGACCCTCGCCGAAGTCCACGGCGGCCAGCTTCCCGCCGAAACCGGCTGGGCCACGAAGGGCCAGTGCCTCCAGTGCCACCAGAGCTACGACGCCCTCGCCGAAAAGACGAAGAACCTCGAGCCCAACCCGCACAAGTCGCACCTCGGCGCCGTCAACTGCGTCGAATGCCACAAGGCCGACAAGCCCTCCAAGCAGCCTGAGCTGATGTGCAACAGCTGCCACAACTTCACGCTCAAGGCGAAATAATCTCCTCTTGAACCATCAGGTTCTCCCTCCGGACGCACCGTGTGGGGTGCGTCCGGGAAACCAGACCGACCGCAAGGCGGTCCTTCGCCCGCGTCCCTTGAGGCCGCGGGCTTTTTTCGTTCAGATTCGTGAACGGCGGTACTCCCGCACGGGCAAGAAGGCTAGACTCGATGCATCACCCTTAAGGAGTTCATAATGAACGACACGATCCGAACCCTGCTCGCGCACAGCTCCGTGCGCGCCTTCACCAACGAGCCCGTCACGGCCGAACTGCGCACGCAGATCCTCGATGCGGCGCGCGCCGCGTCCACATCCTGCGCACTGCAAGTGACAAGCATCATCCGCGTCACCGATCCAGCACTTCGAGCTAGGATCGCGGAGCTCTCGGGCGGTCAGGCCCATGTCGCAGCCGCACCTGAATTCTGGGTCTTCTGCGCCGACTACCACCGCCTTCAGCTACTCTGCCCCGAGGCCGACCTCGGCTGGATCGAGCAGTTCCTCGTCGGCTGCCTTGACACGGGCATCATGGCCCAGAACGCCTTCACGGCGCTTGAATCCCTCGGGCTCGGCGGCTGCTTCATCGGAGGGATCAGGAACGGCATCACAGAGGTTTCTGCGCTTCTGCGCCTGCCGCAGAACGTCTTTCCCGTCGTCGGCATCGCCTTCGGGCATCCCGCCGTGCGCAATCCCGTCAAGCCGCGGCTGCCCACCACCATCACCTTCATGGAAAACGGCTACGAAGAACCCGCGCCAGCCGAACTTGACGCTTATGACGCAACGATGCGAGCCTACTACGCTGGACGCGGAAGCAATGCCCGCGAGGCGACCTTCCGCGACTCTATCCATCCCGTCATCGCCCGCGAGCGCCGCAGGTTCCTGCTCGATTATCTGCAGACGCAGGGCTTCGCGCTGAAGTAGTACGCCCAGGACAGGACGACGCCCGCCCGCCATATATAATGACGACACCGTAAACCAAATCCGACAAGGACCACACGCATGAAGACCAAGCTTCTCGCGGCCTTCGCTGCCGCCTCCGTTCTCGCTCTCACCGGCTGCTCGGGCGGCGACGAAGTGGGCGACGTCTCGCTCGGCATGTTCACGCTCAAGGACATCAAGATCAACACCTTCCAGGATCCGAAGGTTCCCGGCGTCACCTGCCATGTCGCGAGCATCGAGGCCAACCTCTCGCTCGCCGATCCGTCCGACAGCTCCGTCTCCTGCCGCCAAACGGGCGAAATCACGCCCGAGATGATCGCCACGATCGACCGCACGAAGTCGGGCGAAGTGGTCTTCACGAAGTCGAAGAGCATTCTGCTCAAGACGATGAAGATCCGCCGCATCTACGACGCCGAGACGCAGACGCTCCTTTACATCTCCTACTCCACCAAGGAAACGACGGGCAGCTTCAAGCACAGCCTCTCGACGATCCCGCTCTGGGGAACCGCCGCTTGGGAAAACCGCCCGCCGGTCCCTGCGAAGTCGATGTAATTTCTCTTGAAACGCGAACGCCCTGCAGGACATGAAGACCTGCAGGGCGTTTTCACATTTGAGCGTCACCCTGTGAAAAGGGCCCCGAATCGGGGCCCCATCTCTTTCCGTCGTCCTCCATCAGGAGGGCCCGAAGGCCCTCCGTCGGGAGCGGAGCCGGCTTCTTAGCCGACCCACTTGCGGGCGTTGCGGAACATGCGCATCCAGCCCGAGGCGTCCGTCCATTCGGCCGGGTGCCAGGAGAGCTGCTGGGCGCGGTGCGAGCGCTCCGGATGCGGCATCATGATCGTGAAGCGGCCGTCTTCGGTCGTCACGGACGTGAGGCCGCCCTTGGAGCCGTTCGGGTTGTACGGATAGACCTCGGTCGGGTTGCCGCACGGATCAACGAAGCGGGCGGCGGCCTTCACGAGCGCGGCGTCTTCCGGACGCAGGAACTGCACGCGGCCTTCGCCGTGGGAGTTCACGACGGGCATCACGCTGCCGGCCATGCCCGCGAAGAAGATCGACGGGCTCTCGAGAACCTCGACGTTCACGAGACGGGCCTCGAACTGCTCGGACGTGTTGCGCACGAATTCCGGCCAGTGGGAGGCGCCCGGGATCAGGTCGCGCAGATGGCTCATCATCTGGCAGCCGTTGCAGATGCCCAGACCGAAGGTGTCCTCGCGGTTGAAGAACGTGCGGAACATCTCGACCATGCGGTCGTTGTGAAGGATGGTCTTGGCCCAGCCGCCACCGGCGCCGAGCACGTCGCCGTAGGAGAAGCCGCCGCAGCAGGCAAGGCCCGTGAACTCGGCGAGGTCGGCGCGGCCCGTGAGAAGGTCCGTCATGTGGACGTCATAGGCGTCGAAGCCGGCGCGCGTGAACGCAGCGGCCATTTCCGTCTGGGAGTTGACGCCCTGTTCGCGCAGGATGGCGATCTTCGGACGCACGCCCGTGAGAATCATCGGAGCGGCGACGTCCTCATTGACGTCGAAGGTCGTCTTCGCGAAGAGGCCGGTGTCATCCTTGCGCTCGATGCGGGCGAACTCGCTGTCGGCGCAGGCGGGATTGTCGCGGCCGCGGGCGATCTGCCAGGAGACTTCCGTCCAGGCCTTCTGGAGGTCGGCACGGTCGAGTCGGGCGAGTTCGGCACCGTTGGCGCTGATCGTGAGCGCATCGTCGTCGACGACTTCACCCACGAAGTGGCAGACGGAGGCAAGACCGGCTTCGCGCATCACTTCGGCCACGCGGGCGGCCTTCTCGGCAGGCACCTGCATCAGGCCGCCGAGCTCTTCGTTGAAGAGAGCGGCGAAGACGTCGGCGTCCTTCGTGAGGGACGTCAGGTCGAGCTTCACACCGAGGCGAGAGGCGAACATCATTTCAGAGGCCGTGGCGGCGAGACCGCCGTCGGCACGGTCGTGGTAGGCCACGACGGCGCCTTCATTGACGAGCGTGCGAAGCGCGCCCATGAAGCGGGCGAGCATGGCGGGATCCTCGCAGTCGGGAGCCGTGTCGCCGAAGCGCTGGGCAACCTGGGCGAGGATGGAGCCGCCCATGCGGGCGCGGCTGCAGCCGAGGTCCGCAAGCACGAGCACCGACGGGATCTTCCTGAGTTCGGGCGTAAGCGTGAGCGTCACGTCGCCGACGGGAGCTGCGGCGGAGGCGATGAGCGAGACGGGGCTCGTCACGGACTTCTTCTCGCCGTTGTCCTCCCAGGCGGTGCGCATGGAGAGCGAGTCCTTGCCCACGGGCACGGAGATGCCGAGCGCAACGCAGAAGTCGCTCGCGCCCTTGACGGCGTCAAAGAGCTTGGCGTCCTCGCCCTTGGCGCCGCAGGCAGCCATCCAGTTGAGGGAGAGCTTGACTTCGGGGAGCTTCACGTCGGCGGCGGCGATGTTGGTGAGCGCTTCGCCCACGGCCATGCGGCTCGCAGCAGCGGCATCGATCACGGCGATCGGGGTGCGTTCGCCCATCGACATGGCTTCGCCGCGGTTCGTTTCAAAGCCGAGCGTGGTCACGCCGCAGTCGGCGACGGGCACCTGCCAGGGGCCGACCATCTGGTCGCGGGAGACGAGGCCGCCCACGGAGCGGTCGCCGATGGTGATGAGGAAGGACTTGGAACCGACGGTCGGGTGACGCAGGACGTCCGTGACAGCCTTTGCGAGATCGAGCCCTTCGCTCTTGAAGGCGGAAAGCTTCGTTTCGACGTGGGCGACGTCGCGGTGCATGCGCGGGGCCTTGCCGAGGAGAACTTCCATCGGCATGTCGACGGCCGGGGTCTCTTCGGGACGCGTGAGCTTGAGGTCGGCCTCCTCGGTGATCGTACCGAGGACGGCGAACGGGCAGCGCTCACGTTCGCAGAAGTCGCGGAAGATGTCGATCTTGGCGGCGTCAAGCGCGATGACGTAGCGTTCCTGAGATTCGTTGCACCAGATTTCGAGCGGGCTCATGCCGGACTCTTCGACCGGAACCTTGGAGAGGTCGAACGTGGCGCCCTTGCCGGAAAGGTCGGCAAGCTCGGGCATGGCGTTGGAGAGGCCGCCCGCGCCGACGTCGTGAATGGCGATGATCGGATTTTCGTCGCCCATGGACCAGCAGCGGTCGATGACTTCCTGGGCACGGCGTTCCATTTCGGGGTTGCCGCGCTGCACGGAGTCGAAGTCGAGGGCTTCGGAGTTGGAGCCCGTCGTCATGGACGAGGCGGCGCCGCCGCCGAGGCCGATGCGCATGCCGGGGCCGCCGAGGACGATCAGGAGGCTGCCGGCGGGCGGCACGTCCTTCTTCGTCTGGTCGTCGCGGATGTTGCCGATGCCGCCGGCGAGCATGATCGGCTTGTGGTAGCCGTAGCGCGTGCCGCCGATGTTGGCTTCGAACGTGCGGAAGTAGCCGAGGATGTTCGGACGGCCGAACTCGTTGTTGAAGGCGGCGCCGCCGAGCGGGCCTTCCGTCATGATCGAGAGCGGCGTGGCGATGCGGGACGGGGCGCCGTACTTGGCATCCGTCTTTTCACCCGTCACCGTGTCGGAGTCGTTTTCAAAACCCTGCGGAAGTTCCGGCAGGTTGAGGTTCGAGGTCGTGAAGCCGCACAGGCCGGCCTTCGGACGAGCACCGCGGCCCGTCGCACCTTCGTCGCGGATTTCGCCGCCGGAGCCCGTGGAGGCGCCGGGGAACGGAGAAATGGCAGTCGGGTGGTTGTGGGTCTCGACCTTGAAGACCGTGTGGGTCATTTCGTCCTTGCGCTCGAAGACGCGGCCGAATTCATTGCCGGAGCCCGGACGCGGATAGAGGCGCGTGACTTCGGCGCCTTCGAAGATGGCGGCGTTGTCGGCGTAGGCCGTGATCGTACCCTGCGGGGCCATCTTGTGCGTGCGGCGGATCATGCCGAAGAGCGTTTCCTCGCGCTCTTCACCGTCGACCGTCCAGCGGGCGTTGAAGATCTTGTGGCGGCAGTGCTCGGAGTTGGCCTGCGCGAACATCATCAGCTCGACGTCGGTCGGGTTGCGGCCGATCTTCGTGAAGGCGTCGGTGAGGTAGTCGATCTCGTCGGGAGAGAGCGCAAGGCCCATCTCGACGTTGGCGCGCTCAAGGGCGGGACGACCTTCCTCGACGAGGGCGACGGTCGCCATCGGACGGCCTTCGAGCTCGACGAAGAGGTTTTCGGCCGGGAAGTCGCGGGCGACGACGGATTCGGTCATGCGGTCATGAAGCACGCCGGCGGCCTGAGCGGCCTCCTCTTCCGTGAGGGGAACCTTGAGGGCAAGGCTGTAGACCGTGCCGCGCTCGACGCGCAGGACGCCTTCGATGCCGCAGTTCTTCACGATGTCCGTGGCCTTCGAGGCCCAGGGCGAGATCGTGCCAAGACGCGGCACCACCATGAAGGCCAGGTCGGCGCGGACGTCCTCGGCGGCGTCGCCGTAGGTGAGAAGCGAAGCGAGGCGTTCCTCTTCGGCCTTCGTGAGCTCGCGGGAGGCATGCACGAAATGCACGAAGCGGCCCGAGACCGCTTCGATGTTGGAAGAGACGCGCTGCAGGGCCGCGAGCACGCGCGCGGCGCGGAAGTCCGAGAGCGCGCGGGCGCCGTTGAGTTCAAAAACCATACCGTTGCAGGTCGACATAAGTTTCCTCTGAATCGTCAGCAGGCCCCGGATTTTCCGACGGCCGTGACGGGGTGGAAAATAAAAGAAAAAAGGTTGTCGCCATTATAGAGGGTTTTGCCTTCCTCAAACCCTGCTCCGACGCCGATTCTGGCCATTCCCATGCAAACCTTCGTTTTTTTTCCGCATCAAAGAAAAAGGTTCATCTCGGAAGTCCGTGGAACGCGG
>NZ_KQ968514.1:0-6084 GCF_001578585.1 Sutterella sp. KLE1602 | reverse complement strand
ATGCAAGCGCTCTCCCAGCTGAGCTAATCCCCCAGACTTTGAAAGGGTTGAAAAATCATACCCTCTCATAAATAGCCAAAAGCCCGCCAGGCGCTAACCTGACGGGCTTTGAAACTGGCGTCCCCACGGGGATTCGAACCCCGGTACCGACCGTGAAAGGGTCGTGTCCTAGGCCTCTAGACGATAGGGACCTTAATCGTGGTGGAGGATAGCGGGATCGAACCG
The DNA here is from genome assembly GCF_001578585.1 of Sutterella sp. KLE1602. Taxonomy (NCBI): domain Bacteria; kingdom Pseudomonadati; phylum Pseudomonadota; class Betaproteobacteria; order Burkholderiales; family Sutterellaceae; genus Sutterella; species Sutterella sp. KLE1602. Next base: position 5,859 of record NZ_KQ968514.1, on the reverse strand, counting down.
CTGACCTCTTGCATGCCATGCAAGCGCTCTCCCAGCTGAGCTAATCCCCCACTAGAAGTGGAGAAGCAGAACTATACCATACTTTTCAGAAAAGCGAAGGCAAGAATGTAACTGTTTGTAATTAACCCATCCCACCGGCATTCTTGAGGCTGACGGGCGTCACTTTTCCTCCTGCTTGCGGTAGTCTGCGGAAAGCATCTTACAACCCAGACTGAAAGAGCATGACCGACACCGCATCGAACAACGGCCTGATCCGCATCCGCGGAGCCAGACAGAACAACCTGAAGAACATCGATCTGGACCTGCGCACCGGAGACTTCACTGTCGTGACGGGCCTTTCGGGCTCAGGCAAGAGCTCGCTTGTCTTTGACACGCTTTATGCGGAGGGGCAGCGCCGCTACGTCGAGACCTTCAGCCCGTATGCGCGCCAGTTCCTCGACCGCATGGACCGCCCGCATGTCGATCGAATCGACGGCGTGCCGCCTGCGATCGCCATCGACCAGAACAGCACTGTGCGCACGTCGCGATCGACGGTGGGCACGATGACGGAACTCAACGACCACATAAAGCTGCTCTTCGCCCATCATGCAGAGCTTTACTGCCCCAAATGCGGCCGACGCGTCGTCGAGCACACGCCCCAGAGCATCTGGGACGACGTGCTCAAGCGCCTCGCGGGAATGCCCGAGGGGCTGGACAGCAGGGTTCTCGTCACGTTCGACATGAAGGTGCCCAAGGCGCTTGCCTTGGAAACGGCCGAGACAGGTCTGTCGGCACAGGGGTTCACCCGCATCGAATCTCGCCGCGCCGTCAAGGACGGCACGATTCTCACGGTCGTGGCGGACCGCTTCCGCGCATCATCCGTCGAGCGGTCGCGCGCGATCGAGGCGATCGAGCAGGCCCTTGACAAGGGAGCCGGCGCGATGGCTGTCCTCATCAAGACCGAAGAAGGCTCGACGCCGCTCGCCCCCTACAGGAAGGGGTTTGGCTGCGCAGACTGCGACAAGTCCTTTTCCCAGCCCTCCGCTTCTCTCTTCAGCTTCAATTCTCCCGTAGGCGCCTGCGAGAAATGCAGGGGCTTCGGCCGCATCATTACGGTGGATCCGTCGCTCGTGATCCCCGATCCCTCGAAAACCCTCGAGGAGGGAGCCGTCAAGCCATGGACGACAAAGTCCTTCAACGAATGCCAGCAGGAGATGCTTGCCTACGCCGCCGTGCGCGGCATTCGCACCAACACGCCCTACAAAAAGCTCACGGCTGAGGAGAAGCGCTGGGTCTGGGAGGGCGGCGAGGACTGGACGGGCAACTGGCGCACGCAGTGGTACGGCATCAATCGCTTTTTCGAATGGCTCGAGAGCAAGGCCTACAAGATGCACGTCCGCATGCTGCTGTCACGCTACCGTTCCTACACGGAGTGCCCCTCGTGCCGCGGCTCCCACCTGAAGCAGCCGTCGCTCTTCTGGCGATACGGCACCCTCGAGGAAAAGCAGCTCGTGCTTGCAAAGACCATCGAAGGCGGCGTCTTCAAGCCGATCGGCATGACCCTTTCCGACCGTGCCTACGCGAAGCTGCCCGGCTTCAACTACCACGAGCTCATGACGCTCCCGATCGAAGACCTGCGGGACTTCTTCAAAAAACGCCGCGCACGCGCCGACGAATCCGAGCAGATGCTGCTGGACGAAATCTGCTCGCGCCTGACGTTCCTTTGCGACGTGGGCGTCGGCTACCTGACGCTCGACCGACAGAGCCGCACGCTCTCGGGCGGTGAAGTGCAGCGCGTGAGCCTCACGACGGCACTGGGCACGGCCCTCGTCAACACGCTGTTTGTTCTGGACGAACCTTCCATCGGCCTGCATCCGCGCGACATGCATCGCGTCAACCGCATCATGCGCCGCCTGACCGAAGCGGGCAACACGCTTGTCGTCGTGGAGCATGACCCTCAGGTCATGCTCGCTGCAAACCGCCTCATCGACATGGGCCCGGGGTCGGGCACGGACGGCGGCCGGATCATCTTCGACGGCAGCACGCGTGAAGTGCTCGACGCTGGCACCCTGACAGGCGACTACCTGTCGGGCCGCAGGCGCGTGCGGCGTCCCGATCCAGAATTCGTGACGGCCGACAGGCCCCGCCTGATCATCAAGGGTGCATCAGAACACAATCTCCGCCACATCGACGTGGCCATTCCGATGGGGGCCATCGTCGCCATCGCAGGCGTCTCGGGTTCGGGCAAATCGACGCTCGTCTCCGACATCCTCGTGCCCGCCCTTAAGCGCAAGTCCGGCAAAAGCACCGACCAGCCCGGCAAGTTCGACGGACTGGCGGGATGCATTCCCCATGATGTGATCTACGTCGACCAGAGTCCCATCGGGCGCACAACCCGCGGGAACCCCGTGAGCTACGTCGGCAGCTTCGACGGCATCCGATCGCTTTTTGCGGCCACGCCCATGGCCCGCCATCTGGGGCTCAGCGTCGGCGACTTCTCGTTCAACTCCGGCAAGGGACGCTGTCCGACCTGCGGCGGCGCCGGCTTCGAACACATCGAGATGCAGTTCCTCTCGGACGTCTATCTGCCCTGCCCCGCCTGCGGCGGCAAGCGCTACAAGGACTCTACTCTGGAGGTGAAGATCCGTCTCTCGGACGACCGCGACTACAGCATCGCCGACGTGCTAGACATGACGGCAGATGAAGCCACGCGACTTTTCTTTGAATACCCCAGCATCACCTGGGGAATCCAACAGCTTTGCAAAGTGGGCCTCGGCTATCTGAAGCTCGGGCAGCCGCTGACCACGCTTTCCGGCGGCGAACGCCAGCGCCTCAAGCTCGCAGGCACCCTCTCCGAGGGGCTTTCGCTCGGACGTCGCTGCGGCTACAGCGCAGGGAAGCTCTTCGTCTTCGACGAACCGACGACAGGACTGCACTTTGGCGACACGGCGACGCTCGTTTGCGTATTTAACGAACTGATCTGCCTCGGACATTCGGTGTTGGTGATCGAACACAACCTTGACGTCCTCAATACGGCCGACTGGATCATTGAACTCGGTCCCGCCGGCGGACGTCAGGGCGGCCTCGTGGTCTTCGAAGGCACGCCCGACCAGATCGTCAAGGAGGTCAGCTCCTTCACGGGACGCGCACTCAGGGACTGGCGAAACGTCCTTGACGGGCAGGAAGTCTCCCGGGAAAGCTTCTTCAACTTCCCGCCGATGAAGCTCAGCGCCCCCGAGGACAACACCCGGATCGTCATTCAGGGCGCCAGGGAGCACAACCTCAAGAATCTCTCGGTCACGATTCCCCGGGACAAGTTCACGGTTGTCACGGGCCCCTCGGGCTCCGGCAAGTCGACGCTTGCCTTCGACCTCGTCTTCGCGGAAGGACAGAGGCGTTATCTTGAAAGCCTCAATGCCTATGCGCGAAGCATGGTCCAGCCCGCTCCCGCCCCCGAGGTCGACTCAATCCGCGGCATTCCGCCCACGGTTGCCATTGAGCAGCGTACCTCGCGCGGTGGCCTGCGCTCAACCGTCGGCACGACGACGGAACTCCTGCATTTCCTCCGCCTGCTTTTCGTCAAGCTAGGCACCCAGTACTGCCCGGACTGCGGCATCCCGGCAAGCCCCCAGTCCCACGACGACATCATCAAGGCAATCCGCCGCGACTTCGGCTCGGACCAAATCGCCGTGCTTGCGCCGATCGTGCGTCGCCAGAAGGGCATCTTCAGAGCGGAAATGGAGGCGGCCGCAGTCGCCGGACACAGGATCATGCGCATCGATGGAGCATATATCGATATATCCCTCAAAATCCCTTCGCTCGCCCGTTATTCGGAACACGAGCTCGAGCTTGCCGTCGGGATATGCGGTGCCGACGAGCAAGCGCTGGAAAAGATCGTGGCCGCCGCGCTCCTTCACGGGCACGGTCGCCTGCTTGTGACGCGTTCGCTTCCCGACGAACCGACGACAGGTCTGCTCGAACAGGACGTCTTCTACTCGACGCTCGCAGCCTGCCCCTCCTGCCTCAAGAGCTTCCCTGCTCTGGATCCGAAGCTTTTCTCCTACAACTCGAGCGCAGGCGCGTGTCCGAAGTGCTCAGGCTACGGTCTCATCACTTCGGCGCTCAAGAAGGCGCAGAAAAAGAAGGAGGACTTCAACACCGACCTCAGCGACACGGAGGGGGCGGAGCTTTGCCCCGACTGTCTGGGGACTCGTCTGAATCCCGTTGCAAGGGCGGTGCGCTGGCACGACAGAAGCATTTCGGACTTCGGTGCAATGACGATCGACAGCGTGGAGGAGTTCTTCCGAAACCTCAGGCTCGAAGGACGCGAGGCGGCCATTGCTCACGACGCGGTCGCCGAGATCCTGTCTCGCCTCTCCTTCCTTCAGGAAGTGGGACTCGGATACCTCACGCTCGACCGCAGCGCGCCGACGCTTTCCGGCGGTGAAGCCCAGCGCATTCGTCTGGCCGCACAGCTCGGCAGCAACCTCAGGGGTGTCTGCTACGTGCTCGACGAGCCGACGATAGGACTGCATCCTCGAGACAACCGCATCCTTCTTGACGCCATCGACCGGCTCACCCACCAGGGCAACACGCTGCTCGTCGTCGAGCATGACGAGGACACGATCCGTCAGGCGGACCATATCATCGACATCGGTCCCGGCTCCGGCGTTCGAGGCGGCGAACTCGTTGCCGAGGGCACGGTTGACGACATCATGAAGTGCGAGCGCTCACTTACGGGTGAATACCTGAGAAATCCGAGCAAGCACAGGCATTTTGCCAGCCGTCCCTTCAATCCCGAGACAGACCCGAAGCTGTCGGTGATCAATCCCCGCATGCACAATCTGGCAGGCGGAGTCGTGGAATTCCCGCTCAACCGCCTGACCGTCGTGACGGGCGTCTCCGGCTCCGGCAAGTCCACTCTGACCCGTGAAGTGCTTTTTGAAAATCTGATCGGCAATCTCGGCTCCGATCCGAGCAAGGCGAAGTGGAAGGGATGCGACATAATCACGGGCCGCGAACCGGTGGCGCGTGTTCTGGAAGTGGATCAAACCCCCATCGGCAAGACGCCGAGATCGTGTCCCGCCACCTACGTCGGCTTCTTTGACAAAATCCGCGCGCTCTTTGCAGGCACGAATGAAGGCAAGGCTCGGGGTTACGGCGTGGGACGCTTCTCCTTCAACAACGAGGGCGGCCGCTGCGAAGCCTGCGCCGGACAGGGACTGCGCACAATCGAGATGTCGTTCCTGCCTGACGTCAAGGTCCCCTGCGAGGTGTGCCACGGCGCACGCTTCAATCAGGAAACGCTGGCCGTCACCTGGAAGGATCGAAACATCGGAGAAATCCTGCAGATGCAGGTCGATGAAGCAGTCGAGTTTTTCAACTCGATGCCGACGATCGCACACCCGCTCAAGCTCCTTCAGGACATCGGTCTGGGCTACCTCACGCTTGGCCAGCCCTCACCCACGCTTTCCGGCGGCGAGGCGCAGCGCATCAAGCTCGTGAGCGAGCTCACCAAGGTCAAGGATTCCGTCTCCACCAGGGGACGCAAGAGTCCGCACACGCTCTACGTGCTTGACGAACCGACGGTGGGCCTGCACATGGCCGACGTCGACAAGCTCATCGGCGTGCTCAAGCGCCTCGTCGACGCAGGCAACACGGTGATTGTCGTCGAGCACAATCTCGACCTGATGGCGCAGGCCGACTGGATCGTCGACATGGGCCCCGAGGGCGGAGCCAACGGCGGCAGAGTCGTGGCCGCGGGCACTCCCGAGACGCTCACCTCCACGAACACCCATACGGGCCGCGCGCTCAAGGCCCACATGGATGCCCACTAGGACACGGTATGAAATCGGATAGGGGTGAGGACTTTTGATCCTC
>NZ_KQ968513.1:5138-14468 GCF_001578585.1 Sutterella sp. KLE1602 | reverse complement strand
ACGAAGATTGATAAGTTATTTCCTAACTATTCCTGATTCGGCCGAGGTTGTTGAGCATGAACCTCATGCCCACGATGTCGCCCACCGATTCGGGCGGCGCGTACTGGAAGAGCGTGCTCATCGAAAGCGGCTTGACCAGACCGAATCCGAAGCCCGCCACCGACACGACGAGCAGAAAGGACGCGAATCCGTCGGCCAGTGCGGCGCCCGAGAGCGCGACGCCGCCCAGAAGCAGCGCGTTGCGAAGCTGAGGCAGAAGCGTCCTGTGATTGGCGCGCACGGACAGAAGCGAGCTTGCGGCCACCTGCGCGAGCGCGCACGCCGAAAGGAGCGTCCCCGTCTGGATCGTCGTGAGGCCCATACCGCCGCCCGCCGTGGGAACGAGAATGTCGAGAATGCAGAAGAGCGCGTTGACGCCCGAGCCCGCCACCACGCCCGCCAGCAGCGGCCCCGAGCCCGCGAGTCGCCTGATGTTCACAAGCAGGTCCGTCGACTCAACAAGGCCGTGCGCCCTGAGGTCCGAACGCGAAACGCCGGAGGAAAGGAAGGAAAGCGCCAGAGAGACCGCCAGCACGATGAAGGGCATGAGGTCCGGAGCCTGCGAGAAGAGCGCACCGATCGCGACGGGCATGGCAATCTCGCTCACGTTGCTCAACAGGCACATTCTCGAAAAGCGCGAGACGCGGTCCGCCGCGCCGAAGAGTCCGCCGATGCCGCGATAGCCTGCCGTTGCGGCGAGCATGAGCGTCATGCCCGTGAGCATCCAGGCGACGGCAAGCGCAGCAGGCGCCTCATGCTGCGTCGCCAGAAATCCCGCGCCCGCACAGCAGAGCGCTGCGCAGCGGTTGAGCGGTGAAGGCCCGAAGCGGTTGTAGAGCCGCCCCGCATAGATCGTGAAGACGGCGCAGGCCACGGAACTCGCCGCCATGACGGCACCCATCCAGGCCGCACCCACGCCGTGCGAGACAGCTTCGAAGATGAGCGTGAACTGCAGGCACCGCGCCGCAAGGCCGAGCAGGTACCACTGCGCGAAAAGGCGCCGAAAGGCTGTGCGAAGCTGCAGCGAATTCATGGAGCGTCCGATTGAGCGTGCCGAAGGAAGGCACGAGGCCTGCTGCGGACATTTGAACCACCTGTCGCGGAAGCGTTCCGGGACAGAAAAATTGTTAATTGTAACCCCGTCGTACGCTCCGAATGGGGCAATATTCGTGAAAGACCCTATGCGAGAGCGGAAAACGATGCACGATGCTCAGGCCTGACCCGAAGTGCGGCCTTCCGTCACGCCATCGGCGGGAAGGTCTTCAGCCTCAGCTTTCTGCGAAGAGACGCCTTTTCCTCGAGCCTGCATAGAGGCTTCAGACCGAAGGCGGCGAGCATGTCGTCGTCGGCATTTCGATAGCTTTCGCTCACGCGGACATACTGCCGTCCGTTCGAGCTCTTGTAGATGTTGACGTTGCGGGACATGGTTGACGTGAATGCAAAGACTTTCGACAGCTTATTGTACGTGTCGCAGCAGCCGTTTCTCAGAAGTCGATCAAGCTCGGCGTCCCTGCGAACACATCCTTCAACCCCATGCCAAACGGGGGCGCCTCCATCGACAGGAAGACGCCCCCGCAGGTCCCTTCAACCCGAATGCCTTACGGCCGGAAGGACGGCAGCTCCGAGTCGCCCGTGAGGAACACGTCCACGGCGCGGGCGCAACGCCTGCCCTCGCTCATCGCGCGCACGACGAGCGACTGGCCGCTGCGCGTGTCGCCGCAGGCAAAGACGCCGGGCACCGAGGTCGCAAAGGGTGCTTCAGAGCCATCGACGCCCGCCTTCGCATTGCCGCGGGCATCGGTCTCGACGCCGAAGGACTTGAGCGTCGCAGCGGCGGGATGCATGAAGCCCATGGCGAGCAGCACGCGCTGACAGGGAATCTCGAAGGCGGAATCGGGCACCTCGGACGGCGTGAAGCGGCCGTCGGGACCGAGGCTCCACTTGAGCTTCACGCAGCGCACGCCCCTCACTTCGCCCTTGTCGTTCAAGAGGATCTCCTTCGTGGAGGCCTCCCAGAGACGCTCGCAGCCTTCCTCGTGGGAGGTGGAGGTGCGAAGCTTCCTCGGCCAGGCGGGCCAGCAGGACTTGTCGTCCTTCTCGGGCGGCATGGGGCTCAGGTCGAGCTGCCAGATCCTGCCCGCGCCCTGACGGCGGGCGGTGCCGACGCAGTCGCTGCCCGTGTCACCGCCGCCCACGATGACGACGTCGCAGCCCCTGCAGTCGAAGGCGGGCTTCTTGACGAGGCCCTCGTCGACGCGGTTCTGCTCCTGCAGGACGTCAAGGGCGAAGAAGACGCCCCTGCCCTCGCGTCCCGGAACCTTGAGGTCCCTCGGCACCTCGGAGCCGCAGGCGAGCACGACGGCGTCGTACTCCCCGAGGAGGTCCGCGGCCTTCACGCTCCGCTTGGCGGCGTTGTGCACGCCCGCCTCGAACTTCCTGTCGCCCACGACCACGGAGAGCTCGAACCTGACGCCTTCGGCCTCAAGCTGGCTGATGCGGCGCTCGACGACGTCCTTCTCGAGCTTGAAGCCCGGAATGCCGAAGCGAAGAAGACCGCCGGGGCGCTCGGACTTCTCGTAGACCGTGACGTCGTGGCCCGCACGGGCAAGCTGCTGGGCGCAGGCAAGGCCCGCAGGGCCCGACCCCACGACGGCCACACGCCTTCCGGTCCTCACGGCCGCAGGCTCGGGCCTCACCCAGCCCTCGCGCCAGGCGCGGTCGATGACGGCGCGCTCGATCGAGCGGATGCCGACGGCCGCGTCGTCGAGAAGGTACCTCGTGCAGCCCGCCTCGCAGATCGCGGGACAGACCCGGCTCGTGAACTCGGGAAAGGAGTTCGTCGCCGAGAGGCACGCCCAGGCGCGCTCCCAGTCGCCTTCGCGCACGAGGCGGTTCCAGTCGACGGGACGGTTGTGAAGCGGACAGTTATTCGAGCAGAACGGGGTGCCGCAGTGCAGGCAGCGCAGGCTCTGCGCATGAACCTCGTCGTCGTTGAGCGGGATCGTGAAGTCCCTGAAGCTCTTGATGCGTTCCTCGACCGGGAGATGGCCGAATTCGATGCGTTGGTTTTCAGACATGGCAATCTCCTTTAAGCCCTGCTCTGCAGCACGGCGCGGTACTGAAGCGGAATGACCTTGACGAATCGCGCGCGGGTGCTCGACCAATGTTCGAGCAGCTCGGCCGCGAGCGTCGAGTCCGTGAAGAGCTGGTGGCGGGTGATGAGGCGCCTGAGGAGCTCCTCGTCCGTGCAGCCCATGTGCCAGGTGCGCGGATCGCTCGTCCTCACCTGCTCCTCGTGACTCATGACCCGTTCAAGCGCGACCATGGACGGATTGCAGTTCGCCTCGAAGCTGCCGTCGGCGTCGAAGACGAACGCGACGCCGCCCGACATGCCGGAGGCGAAGTTGCGGCCCGTGCGTCCGAGCACGACCGTCGTGCCGCCCGTCATGTACTCGCAGCCGTGGTCGCCGCAGCCCTCGATCACGGCGCTCGCGCCCGAAAGCCTCACGGCGAATCGTTCGCCGACGACGCCCGCGAAGTACGCCTCGCCGCTCGTGGCGCCGTAGAGCGTCGCATTGCCCGCGATGATGTTTTCGCTCGGCCTGCCGTGGAAGTCCGCAGGCGCCCTCACGATGATGCGCCCGCCCGAGAGGCCCTTGCCCACGTAGTCGTTCGCGTCGCCCGACAGGTCGAGCGTGAGGCCCTTCGCCGCAAAGGCCCCGAAGGACTGGCCCGCCGTGCCGTGAAGCGCGATTCTGATCGAGTCGTCGGGCAGGCCCGCTGCACCGTGCCTCTTCACGATCTCGTGCGAGATCATCGTGCCGACCGAACGGTGAGTGTTCTTCACCGCAGTCGTGATCGAGACGGTCTCGCCGCCCTCGATCGCGCAGGCGAAGCGGGGCAGGAGCGCATGGTCGAGAATCTTCTCAAGCTGATGGTCCTGAGCGAGCGTGTGGCGGATGGCGCAAGGCTCGGCGCTCGGACGGTGAAGGATGCGGGAGAGATCCACGCCCTTCGCCTTCCAGTTGTCGATGTCGTCGCGCTGCACGAGCAGGTCCGACCTGCCGATCAGGTCCTCGAAGCGGCGGATGCCGAGTTCGGCCATGATGCGACGGGCCTCTTCGGCCACGAAGAAGAAGTAGTTGATGACGGCGCCGGGCTTGCCGCGGAAGCGCTTCCTGAGTTCCGGATCCTGCGTGGCGATGCCGACGGGACATGTGTTGAGGTGGCACTGGCGCATCATCATGCAGCCTTCGACGACGAGCGGCGCTGTCGCAAAGCCGAATTCGTCCGCGCCGAGCATGGCGCCGATGACGACGTCGCGCCCCGTCTTGATCTGGCCGTCGACCTGGATCGCAACGCGGTTGCGCAGGCCGTTGACGACGAGCGTCTGCTGAGCTTCGGAGAGACCGAGCTCCCAGGCGCTGCCCGCGTGCTTCACCGACGAGAGCGGGCTTGCGCCCGTGCCGCCGTCGTGCCCCGAAATGACGATGTGGTCGGCCTTCGCCTTGGCGACGCCCGCGGCCACCGTGCCCACGCCCGTTTCGGAGACGAGCTTCACCGAGACGTCGGCCGCGCTGTTGGCGGTCTTGAGGTCGTGGATGAGCTGCGCGAGGTCCTCGATCGAGTAGATGTCGTGATGCGGAGGCGGCGAGATGAGGCCGACGCCGGGGACGGAGTACCTGAGTTCGGCGATGTATTCGGTCACCTTGTGGCCGGGAAGCTGGCCGCCTTCGCCCGGCTTGGCGCCCTGGGCCATCTTGATCTGGATCTGGTCCGCGCTCGCGAGGTACTGGGCCGTCACGCCGAAGCGCGCCGAGGCCACCTGCTTGACCTTCGAGCGCAGGCTGTCGCCCGCCTCGAGCTTCACGTCCGCGACAATCCTGTCGCTGCCGAGCACGTCGGCGAGCGTCTGGCCGGCCTTGACGGGAGAGAGGCCGGTCATCATCTCGGCCTCATAGCGCCTCGGATCCTCGCCGCCCTCGCCTGAAGTCGACTTCGCGCCGATGCGGTTCATGGCGACGGCGAGCGTGGCGTGGGCCTCGGCCGAAATGGAGCCGAGACTCATGGCGCCGGTTGCAAAGCGTCTGACGATGTCCTTCGCAGGCTCGACCTCGTCGAGCGGCACGGGCGTGCAGCCCTCGGTCCTGAACCTCAGCAGGCCGCGCAGCGTCATCTGACGGCGGCTCTGGTCGTTGATGATGTCCGCATATTCCCTGTACGAATTCCAGTTCTTCTCGCGGGAGGCCTTCTGGAGCTTGACGATCGCCTCGGGCGTCCACATGTGCTCCTCTCCGTCCGCGCGCCAGGCGTATTCGCCACCCGTGGGCAGGTCGCGGCCGGGGGCGGCGCCGATGCCGTAGGCGGCCTTGTGGAGGTTGATCGCCTCCTGCATCACCTCGAAGAGGCCGATGCCGTCGATCTGCGAGGGCGTGCCCGTGAAGTAGCGCTCGACGAAGGCCGACTGCAGGCCGATCGCCTCGAAGATCCTCGCGCCGCGGTAGCTCATCAGGGTCGAGATGCCCATCTTGGCCATCACCTTGGTGAGGCCCTTGCCCACGGCCTTGACGTAGTGGGCGACGGCCTCGTCGGGCGAGAGCCCGGCCTTGGGCGCGAGATCCTTGAGCGTCATGAGGGCCATGTAGGGATGCACCGCCTCGGCGCCGTAGCTCATGAGGAGCGCGAAGTCGTGCGTTTCAGTCGCGGAGCCCGAGCTCACCACGAGGCCCGTCGTCGTGCGCAGGCCCTCGGCGATCAGGTGCTGATGAAGGGCCGAGGTCGCCAGGAGCGCGGGAATCGCCACGCGGTCCTTCGAGACCGCCTCGTCGGAGAGGATGAGGATCGTGTGACCGAGCTTGATCGCGTCGACGGCCTGAGCGCACAGGCCCGCGAGGCAGGCCTCGACGCCCGCGCTGCCCCAGGCGGCGGGATAGGTGATGTCGATCACCTTGCTCCTCACCTTGCCCGAGGTGTAGTCGGAAATCGAGAGGAGCTTGCGCATCTCCGCGTCCGTAAGGACGGGCTGCGAGACCTCGATGCGCCTCGTCTGCTCCACGTCGTTGACGTCGAGCACGTTGGGCTTCGGACCGATGTAGCTGATGAGGCTCGTGACGAGCTCCTCGCGGATCGGATCGATCGGCGGGTTCGTCACCTGAGCAAAGAGCTGCTTGAAGTAATGGGAGAGCGGCTTGGACTTCTTCGAGAGGACCGGGAGCGAGACGTCGTTGCCCATGCTGCCCACGGGCTCCATTCCCTTTCTGGCCATCGGCACGAGAATGAGGTCGACGTCCTCCTGGGTGAGGCCGAAGACGCGTTGCAGCTCCCGGACGCGCTCGGGGTCGACGGCTTCGTCGGGCTCGGCCTTGGCGGCGCCCGCGAGGTCGGCGAGCCTCAGGTTGAGGCGGTCGACCCACTCGCGGTAGGGCTTGGCGAGGGCGAGTTGGTTCTTGATCTCGTCGTCCTCGATGATGCGCCCGCGGCCCGTGTCGATGAGGAGCATCTTGCCCGGCTCGACGCGCCACTTGCGGCGGATGCGGCTTTCGGGAATGGGCAGGACGCCCACTTCGCTCGCGAGCACGACCGTGTCGTCATCGGTGAGCACGTAACGCGCGGGCCTGAGGCCGTTGCGGTCAAGCGTCGCGCCGATCTGCACGCCGTCCGTGAAGACGATGGCGGCCGGACCGTCCCAGGCCTCCATCATCGGGGCATGATATGCGTAGAAGGCGCGCCTGTCGGGATCCATCGTCGTCGACTTCTCCCAGGCTTCGGGCACGAGCATGAGCATCGCCTGCGCGAGCGAATAGCCCGACATCACCATCAGCTCGATGGCGTTGTCAAGGCTCGCCGTGTCGGACTGGCCGTCGTAGATGATCGGGGCGAGCTTGCGGATGTCGCCGCCGAGCACGGGCGACTGCCAGACCTGCTCGCGGGCGCGCAGCCAGAAGTTGTTGCCGCGGACCGTGTTGATTTCGCCGTTGTGCGCGATGTAGCGGTACGGATGCGCAAGAGCCCAGCTCGGGAAGGTGTTGGTCGAGAATCGCTGGTGCACGACGGCGATGGCGCTCTCGACCTTTTCGTTCTGCAGGTCAAGGTAGTACTGTCCGACCTGATCGGCGAGCAGCAGGCCCTTGTAGACGACGGTGCGCGTGCTCATCGACGGCACGAAGTACTCGGAGCCGTGCGTGAGCTTCAGGGCCTGAATGCGGTGGGAGGCCGTCTTGCGGATGACGTAGAGCTTGCGCTCGAGCGCGGTCTGGACCATCACGTCGGGCCCGCGGCCGATGAAGATCTGGCGGATGACGGGCGCGCTCGCCTTCACGGTCGGACTCATCGTCATCACTTCGCAGACGGGAACGTCGCGCCAGCCGAGCACGACCTGGCCTTCGCGCCTGACCGAGCGCTCGAGCTCCTGTTCGCAGGCGGCGCGGGAGGCGGCCTCCTGCGGCAGGAAGATCATGCCGACGCCGTAGTCGCCGACTGCGGGAAGCTCAACGCCCTGCGCACGCATCTCCTCGCGGTAGAAGGCGTCCGGAATCTGAATGAGAATGCCCGCGCCGTCGCCGCAGAGCGGATCGGCGCCCACGGCGCCTCGATGGTCGAGGTTGTGCAGAATCAGCAGCGCATCTTCAATGACCTTGTGCGACGCCCTGCCCTTGATGTTGACGACGGCACCCACGCCGCACGCGTCGTGCTCGAGTTCCGAGCGATAAAGCCCTTTGAGGCCGGCTTCGCGCCTGGCCTCCTCTTTCTGTCGGGTCATAACCTGGCTCTCCAGTGTTTCTATTTTTGGGGGATTCTGTTTTCCATCCGGGAAAGGGAGCGCCCGACGGGCCGGCGGAGAGGAAACATGGAGATGTTGCATCAAAAAATCTCCGTGCGCATGCCTGCGGCACAGAGATTTTTGAAAAACCCGCAAATACGGGATGGCAAACTGCCTAGGTCGGGCAGTATGTCTTAGGAGATACCGCCTAGAAACTCACTTCGTCTATGCAAATTACCTTAGTGTATCACCAGAGGCTTTCGACAGCATTTTCGGATGCGATCGGGACCTGAAATGAAAATAACGGCGGGACGGGCGATGATCTGAAAGCGCTCCGAAAGGCCCGTCCCCTGACTCATCACCGGCCGGATTTGGCGGCGTATTTCCGGGTCGCATCCAGTGCGAACTGATTTCAGGCCTTGTTGAGGGCGGGCAGTTCCGTCTTGTCCAGATCTTTTTCGCGCAGCTCCGACCAGCAGGCGAGCCACAGGAGCTTCGCGCTAAGGCTGCCCGTCAAGGATGAAAAAGGTCCAGCGACACGGCCGCAGGAAGCACGGAGTCACCAGATGACGGTTCTTGAGCCTCCAACGGCAAAAGTGTTTTCCGTCGTCATCAGAGCTCCTACGACTTGAACACGACGGCGATGCTTTCGGAACGGCTCCCGCAAGCGTCATACGCCTCAAAAACAGCCATCCTGCTCTCCCAGCCCGCACCTGCCAGGTCCCACGGGCGAAGTCGAGCTCGCCTGAGGAGCTCCTCGGCCGTCTCCTCCGCCCGACCGCCTGCATACGGCGCGAGCAGCAGGCATTCGCCGGTCCTTTCAAGCGCCAGTGCCTTGACGACGCGGGTCCAGTCGAGTCTGCCCCACGACAGTCTCACCATCTCCATCACGAGAAGAAGTGCCTCTCGCCATCCTTCATAGGCGGAGTCGCGCGAAAGACGATCGGCGCACTCCTTGACGATGTCCGCCTCGGCGAGGCGGTCGGGATTCACCTGCGAAGGATCCTCGAGTGCCAACGCCATAAAGTCGTCGAAACGCTTCATCATGCTGCCGTCACCGTCCGTCATGAACGCGTCGGCCCAGTAGACAAGTCCGTTGCAGAGCAGAGGCTCCAGTTCCTGGCCCGTGATGTACTTCTTGTAATCATCTGCCTCAGTGTCTAGCGTCTGCCTCACGGCGGCAAGGAGAACCGCGCTCCAGACAAGTGTTCTGAAGAACGGAACACCCGCGCGCGGCATCGAGGAAAGCGTCGGAAACGTGGCCTCGCCCTGAGTACCGCCCCTTGAGTCCGACATTCTTTTCCTTGCAAGAGCACCGCCGCCGCTCATGAAGTGCCTGTAGTCGGCAGGATCATTCCAATGGGCCCAGAACGTCCAGAGCCCGCGGACAATGAGCATGGACGGAAGCAGCACGCGCACGACGGCATCGCTTCCCTGAAAGGTTCCCCACGGTCTTTCCTTGGCCAGATTCGTCCCGAGAGCCGCGTACTTTTCGAGCTCAGCCTCAGGCACAAACCTGAGGTTCAGCGACT
>NZ_KQ968513.1:0-5038 GCF_001578585.1 Sutterella sp. KLE1602 | reverse complement strand
CGACGAGCTGCATCGATGCACCACGGTTGTTTTCACCCTGGAAATACTGTGCGGCCTCAATGTCGCTTCGCAAAACGGTGGCGCTGAAAAAGACATGGTCGAGCATCCAGACGACGCGTTGCGCATCCGCTCTCACGTCAAGCTGGCCTGCACCCGCCTTCCTGTTGAGGCCGAACCTGTTGCGCAGGCGCTCTGTCATGAGCATGATGGCATCGACCGTAGCGGGACGATCGTAGCTGAACCGTGCGGCGCCTTCGGCGGCGCTTCGCAGCCTTTCGGCCTGTTCTTCTGAAAGTCCGAGGTTTGCACCGTCCGCCTGAAGGCGTTCGGCCAGCACCGAGACCACGAGAAGCATCGATGTGAGACGCTGCTGGCCGTCGTAGATCTGCATGACATTCTGGTCACGCCTGAAGCAGATCGGCCCGAAGTACCAGGGCGTCGTCGATTCTGATGACCTCATGTCGGCCACGTCGGCGAGCACGTGCTCAATGTCGGAGAGCTTCCAGCAGTACGGCCTCTGGCACGGCGGGATCTGAAACGTGAAGCCCGCAGGCGGCATTTCCGCCAATTCAGGCATTCCCGGAATTTCCGCCATGCCCTGAAGTCCGGCAAGCACCTCGCCGAGCGTCACGGCGATGGACCTTTCCCCATGTTCGGCATCAGTAGGCTCAGTCAAGGCTCCGTTCCCTTCTCAATACGGGGCCCACGCAATGCAGGCCCATGAAAAGGAAATTATACGAAGGCAAAGCAATGACACGACAGGAAGAAAGGCGCCTGCCGCTCACTGCCTCTCCTCAACCTTCCTCACCGCATGCGGTACCGTTCACAGCTTAATCACTGGCCTGCTTTGGCGGCGTATTTCCGTGTTGCCTCCAGTGCGAACTGGTTCCAGGCCGCGTTGAGGACGGGCAGGTCCTTCGTCATGTCCAGATCCCCTTGGCACAGCTCCGACCAGCAGGTGAGCCACAGAAGTTTCACGCTCAGGTTGCCGCCGGCTTGCTTGACGATTTCGGCCTTCTTCTTACTGCCGCAACGGGTGAGTTTGCTGTTGAGCGAGGCGTCGATGAGGGCGAGATTCCCAAAAATATCAATCTGGCGAGGTTCTTCATCGAGATGACGGGCTTCCCCGGCGAGAAGGCGGGATGCCCTGTCGTCAGCCTGCGGGACCCAGTGTTCAACCTGACCACTGAAGGTGATGCGGCTCTTTTCAATCCTGTCCCCGAGATCTTTGAAGAACTTGACCTGTGAATTGGGATCTTCGAAGAACTTGGTCGACAAATCGGCGAAGACCTTCTTCATCACATCGAAATTCTGTCTGCGGTCGCACCGGATGAGCCAGTCCGTCCAGAATAGATAACGGCGGCCGGGATAGAGCCAGTGCTCCGTCGAAGAGTTGTCCGGAAGAGGCTGCGGCTCCTCGTTCGCCATTTGAGAGGCCAGTTCCACGGAGGGGACGATCCCCTTTTCGAATGCGAGGCGGGCACCCCACGCCTTGAGACGATCGACGAGATCCTTTGCGAAGCCCTTGTTTGCGCCCGGCTTGAGAGCATGCGCAGCCTGCTTCAGCTCGTTTCTTGACGTCACGTCCTCAATCCCGCGCCCGCCGTTCTTCACGATGGCGTTGCGATAAAGCAGCACGCCGAGGACGATCCAGTATCGGCCCGTGGCGCCGCCGGATTCGGCCATAAGCGTCTCGAGAAGCTCCACGCCGACATCGCCGAGAAGCTTTGCGTTTGTCTCATTGTCGAAGGACAAGCCCTCGCTGCCCGACTTCGGACACCATTCGAGCACAAAGCGAGCGGTGACAAGCATCAGGTGCAGGAACTGCCAGGCGTTCCCACAACGTCGGGCTTCATCCTTGTCAAGAAGAGGCTTGAAGCGGAGCTGGAACTTCTCGCGCGTCAGGTAGTCGTCGACGTCCTGATTCACCAAAGCCTTCCACAGCACGCGGGCGGTGACAAGCAGCATCGTCGCATCGAGCGCCGCATGTGTCGAAGAACTACGTCCCCCCTTCCCTTCATCCGAACCAGTGCCCGCAAGCACGCGGACCTTCTGCCCGCGGGATCGCTTCAGGATGTCTGACAGCGGGCCGCCATGGGTGGTGCTCACCGCCTTGACCTCGATTTTCGAAAGATCCGGCAGGGCCTCGACGGAGTTCAGAGCGAGCGCCTTCAGGACCGCGCTCCATGTCTGATCGTAGAAGTCCGCATCGTCGGGATCCATTCTCTCGACAAGCTGCGCCTTGAGAATGTCGGCGTCGGTGAGCGGCACGCCACGGACGTTGACGTTCTCGAACATCATGGCAGCCTCAATGTGCACCTCCTGATCATTCGTCTGCGCAAGAGACTCCAGCGGCACCTCAGCGAGATTGAAGAAGACGCGGTTGCGAAGCAGTTCGAGAACGCGCTCGGGATCCAGCCCCACCGAATCGTCCTTGGACATCGACAGCCTTTCCTCAAAGGCGTCTCTTACGCCGTTGGAATCAAAAACCTCTTTCCGTCCCGCCTTCTTCCACCTGCCAGGGAATGACGCTCCCTCAGGCAGATTCCTGTAGGAAAGCCACTTCGGCGGAAGCGGCGCCTTCTCGTCAGCCATCTCTTTGTCAAGATGGCTCTCAAGTACGTTCTCGAGAAGCGCGACCGTCGTCAGTCGCTGCTGCCCATCAAGAACGAAGAGTTCTTCGCCCCTGGGATCGAGCCTTGCCGTCACGATCGTGCCGAGCGAATAGCGGATCGACGAATCGAGCTTCGCGACCTCTTGAAAAGCCATGAGATCGTCGAAGAGGACTGCGGCCTCATCTCTGGTCCAGCGGTATGGACGCTGGAAGCACGGAATCACAAGACGACGGCGCTTGAGGTCCTCCAAGGTGAGGCTAACGGCAAAAGTGTTTTCCTTCATCATCAAAAACTCCTACGAATTGAACACGGCGGCGATGCTTTCGGAACGACTCCCGCAGGCCTCATACAGATCAAATACAACCATCTTGCTTGCCTTGCTCACTTGGTGCGCATGATTCTTCTTTTCCTTCTTGCTCTCCTCGTTGTCCCCGTTGTGCCCGTTCGGACCTGTCATCGACGACGGGCGATATCGGACTCGCCTGAAGAGCTCCGCAACCGTCTCCTCCGCCCGGCCGCAGGCATACGGCACGAGCAGCAGGCATTCGCCGGTCCTTTCAAGCGCAAGCGCCCTGACGATGCGGCGCCAGTCGAGCCTCTCCCACAACAGTCTCAACGTCTCCATCACGAGAAGGAGCGCTTCGCGCCATCCTTCATAGGCGGGATCGCGCGCAAGACGAGCGGCACACTCCTTGACGATGTCCGCCTCGGCGAGGAGGTCGGGATTCACCTGCGAAGGATCCTCGAGTGCCGACGCCATGAAGGCTTCGAAACGATTCGGCATGCTGCCGTCGGCGTCGGTCATGAAGGCGTCGGCCCAGTAAACAAGTCCGTTGCAGAGCAGAGGCTCGAGTTCCTGGCCCGTGATGTACTGCTGATAATCATCTGCCTCAGTGTCGAGCGTCCGCCTCACGGCAGCAAGCAGAACCGCGCTCCAGACAAGTGTCCTGAAGAACGGAACACCCGTGCGCGGCATCGAGGAAAGCGTCGGAAACGTGGCCTCGCCCTGAGTACCGGCCCTTGAGTCCGAAATCCTTTTCCTTGCAAAATCGCCGCGGCCGCTGATGAAGTGCCTGTAGTCGTCGGCATCATTCGCCTCGGCCTCGAACGTCCAGAGCCCGCGGACAATGAGCATGGACGGAAGCAACACGCGCTCGACGGCATCGCTTCCCTGAAAAGTACCCCGCGTTCTTTGTTCGGCCAGATTCGTCCAGAGAGCCGCATACTTTTCGAGATCAGCCTCAGGCACAAACCTGAGGTTCAGCGACTTGACGAGGTCGACGAGCTGCATCGATGCACCACGGTTGTTTTCGCCCTGAAAATACTGTGCGGCCTCGATGTCGCTGCGCAAAACGGTGGCGCTGAAGAAGACGTGATCGAGCATCCAGACGACGCGTTTCGCATCCTCTCTCACGTCAAACTGAGCTGCCTCCGCTGTCCTGTTGACGCCGAACCTGTTGCGCAAACGCTCTGCCATGAGCATGATGGCATCAACCGTAGCGGGACGCTCGTAGCTGAACCGTGCGGCGCCTTCGGCGGCGCTTCGCAGCCTTTCGGCCTGTTCTTCTGAAAGTCCGAGGTTTGCACCGTCCGCCTGAAGGCGTTCGGCCAGCACCGAGACCACGAGAAGCATCGATGTGAGACGCTGCTGGCCGTCGTAGATCTGCATGACGTCCTTGTCACGCCTGAAGCAGATCGGCCCGAAGTACCAGAGCGTCGTCGATTCAGCGGACCTCATGTCGGCTACGTCGGCGAGCACGTGCTCAATGTCGGAGAGTTTCCAGCAATAAGGGCGCTGGCACGGCGGGATCTGAAACGTGAAGCCATCAGGCGGCATTTCCGCCAAATCAGGCATTCCCGGTATTTCCGCCATGCCATGAAGTCCGGCAAGCACCTCGCCGAGCGTCACGGCGACGGATCTTTCCTTTTGTTCTGAATCGGTCGGCTCAATCAAGGCTCCGTTTCCTTCTCAATACGGGGCCCACGCAATGCAGGCCCATGAAAAGGAAATTATACGAAGGCAAAGCAATGACACGACAGGAAGAAAGGCGCCTGCCGCTCACTGCCTCTCCTCAACCTTCCTGACCTCGTGCGGAGCCTTTCCGTCCGAAGCGTGTCTCGCTTCGTTTAGCACATGGGACTGGTGCCGCGCCTCCACGGCCTGACGAATGCCCTTTCCTTCTTTCAATGATTCAACATGCGAAGCCGGCCAGTCATCCTGATCAATCAGCACCCAAATTTCGTTGGGGAAGCTCTTCAAAAACCCCTGTTCCCAAGCCGAATTGAACAAAATTGTTCCGTTCGGTTTTTCTTTGCAACGTCAAAAAATGGTGTTTTTTTGCCATCAAAATAGTATGGTTCTATCGTGTTGACGTTTACGATCTTGTAACGCTATGGAAGAGTTGTTTAATGGTCAATTGAGC